>JBIPOX010000007.1:0-13213 GCA_044378785.1 Novosphingobium sp. | reverse complement strand
CAGGCGCGGGCAGCTCTCGATGAAGGAGAGCAGCGCCAGCCGGGCATTGCCGCTGGCCATACCGAGCTTCTCGACTGCCGGCCCCGGGTTCAAACCGGCGCTGAGTGCTGTGGCGGGGGCCGTGGTAGTCGGCGGCGTGGTCGGCGTGGAGACGGTCTCGCCAGGGATCACACGCACGCAGGAGGTGAGCAGCGCGACCAGCGCCAGCGCCGCAATCCTTGCCCCCCGCGCTCGCGGCACTCCGCTATCCTTCGTCGGTTTCTTCCAGCACCCAGTCGGGATCGGCGGAATTGACGTTGCGCGCGAAGGTCCAGACGTCGCTTGCCTCGATTGCGTCGTCAAGCGAACCGGCCACGACATTGCCCTGCGCGTCGCGGGTCACTGCCGCAATGTCAGCGCGGAAACGAACCATGATCCGCGCCATCGGCGCTTCGAAGCGGGCGTCGGAAATCGCCGCTTCCTCGATCCGCACCAGCCGGTTTTCGAGCGTTTCACCTGCTTCCTGACGGGCATCAATCGCCGCAGCGAAGCTTTCGTAGACCGAATTGTCGCACAGTTGGCGCAGCTCTTCCTTGTCGCCCTGCCAGAACGCCTCAAGCACCATGCGATAGGCGCCGCGTGCACCGTCCATGAAGGCAAAGGCATCGAACCGCCGATCAGTCGCAGCGATCTCGCGCAGGCCGCGCTCGACCGAGGGGCTGGCGGAGGGATATTCGCGATCGGGGAGGCGGGGCGGAAAGCTCTCGGCTTCCTCGACCGGGCGCGGCACAGGCGCGCGCGCAGCGCCAGGTTGCTGGTCGAACCGGCCCGGGATCGGTTCCTCCTCATGCTCGGCGCGGCGGCCCAGCACGGAGTAGAGCCGCAGCCCGAGAAACGCGGCGATCATGGCCAGGATTACGATTTCGACAGTCACACCAGGAGGTCCATCTTGAAAGAGACGCCAGCGCGTCTTTCCGCCAGCATAACCCGAGATAGGCACGCTTGACAAATCAACAACACGCACCTGCGCCGAGGGGAGGTTTTTTATAGACAGCAAAGCTTTCGCGAAGGTGACCGGCGGCCGGACGAACAAGGCAATTGCGCCCCCCATTGCCGGCCCCATTGCCGCCCGGGCGCGCCGGTGCTAACCGCCCGCTCCAGCAAGCACCGCGGCAATTCCGTCGCGCCGACCTGAAAGCATCTGCCATGGCCGACGAAGGCAATATCATCACCGATCTCAACCCCGAACCTGCCCCTAACGGTGCCGACGACGGCCCGGCGGCTGGTATCATCTCGCAATACGTCAAGGATCTTTCGGTCGAAAACCCGAACGCGCCGCAAAGCTTTCAGTGGCAGGAAGCGCCAACCATCGACGTCCAGTTCAACATCGGCGCGCAGCTGATCGAGGGCGAGGTCCACGAGGTCGAGCTCAAGATCGTCGCTTCGGCCAAGACCTCGTTCGGCACTGCCTATGTCGTCGATCTCGTCTATGCCGGGCTGATCGGCATCCGCAACATCGACGAAGGCACCGCCCACGCATTCCTGTTCGCCGAAGCGCCGCGCATCCTCTTTCCCTTCGCCCGGCGCATCGTCGCCGATTCGATCCGCGACGCTGGCTATACCCCGCTGATGCTCGATCCGATCGATTTCAATGGCCTTTACATGCAGCAGATCGCCGCCCAACAGGAAGCGCAGGGCGACGAGGCTCCGGTCGGGCAGGCCTGAGCAAACCGAACGGAAAGGAACTCGGGCGATGAGCGCGCTGATAAGGCACACCTCGACGCTCGCCGGCTTCACGGTGATAAGCCGAATTTTCGGCTTTGCCCGCGACATGCTGCTGGCCCGCGTGCTTGGTGCCGGGCTGGCGGCGGACGCCTATCAGCTCGCCTTCACGCTGCCCAACACCTTCCGCAGGCTGTTCGCCGAGGGCGCGTTCTCGGTGGCCTTCGTGCCGATGTACACACGCAAGCTCGCCGGAGAAGACGGCGAGGCCGAGGCCGCGAAATTCGCCGATGACGTGCTTTCGGTGTTCCTTTGGGTCTTGCTCGCCTTTTCGGCGCTGGCGATGCTGGCCATGCCGCTGATCGTCTGGCTGCTGGCAAGCGACTTTCAGTCAGTGCCGGGCAAGTTCGATCTGGCGGTGCTGTTGAGCCGGTTCACCTTTCCCTACCTGTTCTTCATCTCGATCGTCGCGATGCTGACTGGTCTGCTCAACGCCCGTTCGCGCTTTGCACCGGGCGCAATCGCGCCAATCCTGTTCAACCTGACCCTGATTTCGGGGATCGTTGCGGGATATTACTGGCGCGGAGCGAGCGGCGACGACACGCGGGTGGTCTATGTCCTGGCTACGGCGGTGTCGCTGTCCGGCGTTGTCCAGATGCTTTATCTGGGCTGGGCGGTGCGCCGCGCCGGGCTGCGGCTGCATCTGCGCATGCCCAGGCTGACCCCCGAGGTGAAACGGCTGGGCGTCGTTATCCTGCCCGCTACCTTTGGGGCAGGCATCTACCAGATCAGCCAGTTCGTCGACACGTTCTTTGCCACCTCGCTGCCGCAGGGCTCGCTGACCCTGCTCAAGATGGCCGACCGCCTGAACCAGATGCCGCTGGGAATTGTCGGCATTGCGCTGGGCACCGCGATCCTGCCGATGCTTTCGCGCCATATCCAGACCGGCGACGCACGTGAGGCGCAGCGCCTGCAGGCCAATGCCATGGAAATGGCGACGCTGCTCACCCTGCCCGCCGCTGCCGCACTTGCGATCTGCGCCCCGGCATTTGTCAGCGCCTTTTTCGTGGGCGGCAAGTTCCGGCCCGAAGACGGTGTGATCATGGCCAATATTACCATGGCGCTGGTCGCCGGGCTGCCTGCCTATGTCATCGTCAAGATCCTCAATCCCGGCTTCTTCGCCCGCTCGGACACGCGCACCCCGGTCTATACGGCGCTCGCCGCGCTGACCTTCAACATCGGCCTCAACATCTGGTTCATCAACAGCCTCGATTGGGGCATTGTCGGCCTTGCCGGCGCGACTGCGCTTTCGGCGACGCTCAACTGCGTGCTGCTCTATGCAGTGCTGCACAAGCGCGGCTGGTTCCATTTCACTGGCAAGCTGGCGCTGCGCATCGGTCGGCAACTGATCGCGACTGCCGCGATGTCGGCAGTGCTGTGGTGGCTGATGGGCGTGCTGAACGAGCACTTTTCAGGCACGGTGATCGAACGCATCTGGTCGCTTTCGGTGCTGGTCGGCACTGGTCTTGCCGTCTATGGAGCGGTCGGCTGGCTGGTCGGCGCAGTCGATCGCGCCGAGATCGAAGCCTTACTGCGCCGCCGCAAGGCAACCCCGGAAACCGCAACTTCCATCGAATCGAATTCCTGACATGCGTATCGTCTCGGGCATCCAGCCCACCGGCAACCTGCAACTTGGCAACTATCTCGGCGCGATCCGCAACTGGGTGGCGATGCAGGACGACCACGCGCCGGGAACCTGCCTCTATTTCCTCGCCGACCTGCATGCCCTGTCGCAGCCGCACGATCCCGCGCAGCTTGCCGCGAGCACGCTCGAGATGGTTGCCGCGCTGGTCGCCTGCGGCATCGATCCCGACCGTTCGATCCTGTTCAACCAGGCGCAGGTCCCCGCCCATGCCGAGCTGCAATGGCTGCTCAACGGCACCGCGCGGATGGGCTGGCTCAACCGGATGACCCAGTTCAAGGACAAGTCGGGCAAGAACCGCGAGGGCGCCTCGGTGGCGCTGTTCACCTATCCGGTACTCCAGGCCGCCGACGTGCTGCTCTACCAGGCGACTCACGTCCCGGTCGGCGAGGACCAGAAGCAGCACCTCGAGTTGGCGCGCGACATCGCCCAGAAATTCAACATCGACTTCGTCCCCGGATATGGCGAGGAAGGGAGCACCGTGCCCGGCGTCTTCACCTTGCCCGAACCGATTATTCCCGAAGCGGCGGCCCGGATCATGAGCCTGCGCGACGGCAGCGCCAAGATGAGCAAGTCCGACCCATCGGACATGAGCCGGATCAACCTGATCGACGATGCCGACGAGATCATGAAAAAGGTCAAGAAGGCAAAGACCGATCCCGAACCGCTGCCCTCCGAGCCAGCCGGACTCGAAGGGCGGCCCGAGGCGGCAAACCTTGTCGGCATCTACGCGGCGATGACCGGCGCGAGCGTGGCGCAAGTACTCGGCGAATTTGGCGGCAAGGGCTTTGGCGCGTTCAAACCGGCGCTGGCCGAGCTGCTGGCCGAAACGCTCGCCCCGATCAACGCGCGCTTTGTCGAACTGAAAGGCGATCGCGAGATGCTCGATGCGATCCTCGCCAAAGGCGCACTCAAGGCGCGCGAGGCGGCCCGGCCGACGCTCGATGCTGCCTACCAGGCGCTTGGCCTGCTGCGCGGCTGAGTGTTTGCGAAGACTCACGAACCTGACCTTGCGGGCAAGTGGGGGTTCAACCCTCGTTAAGCACGTTCCGTCCAATCCGGGCGCATCAACCGGCATCCGGGCGCGTCGTCGCAGACTCGCGCCGATGCCCCCTGGGTGGAGATGATCTGACGATGAAACCCCGCACCGAAAACCGCTTTGCCCGGACCCGTATCGCGGTGGCAGCGGCATTGCTGCTCGGCCTCGCCGCTTGCGCAAGCCCGTTCCGCGCCGACGTATCGCGTTTCCAGTCGCAACTGCCCCCGCCCGCCGGGCAGACCTTCGCGGTCGTCGCCGACGATCCGCAGATGGCTGGCGGCATCGAATTCGGCCAGTACGCCGCGCTGGTCACCAACGAGATGTGCGAGCAGGGTTATACCCCCGTCGCCGATCCCGAACAGGCGCAGCTGCTGGTGCGCTTCGATTATGGCGTCGACAAGGGCCGCGAGCGCGTGCGCCAGACCGGCTTTTCGCGTCCGCACTACTGGTCGCCGTGGTACGGCTATGGCCGGCTCGGTTACTGGGGCCCCTATCGCGGCGGCCTGTGGTCCTATGGCTGGTACGATCCGTGGTTCGACGGCAACGACATCGAGGTGACGACTGTATACACCAGCGGCGTCGGCATGAAGATCGACCGCCGGGCCGATGGCGTGCGCCTGTTCGAAGGCAAGGCCGAGGCGGCTTCGCGCTCGAACAAGCTGGCATTGCTCGTGCCCAATCTGGTCGAGGCGATGTTCACTGGCTTTCCCGGCAATTCGGGCGAGACCGTGCGCATTACGATTGCCCCGGAAACCAAGAAGTAAGCTGCCTCGCGGCGGGGTCAGTTGCCCAGCGCGACGACCCCGCCAGTCGAGCCAAACCCGCCCTCGCCGCGCGCCGTCTCGTCAAGCTCGTCCACCGGCAGCCAGCTGGCCTGCACCACCGGTGCAAGCACGAGCTGCGCAATGCGATCGCCGCGCCGCACCGCGAACGGCTCGGTGCCATGGTTGATCAGGATCACCTTGAGCTCGCCGCGATAGTCCGAATCGATCGTTCCCGGCGCATTGGGCACACCGATCCCATGCTTGAGCGCAAGGCCGGAGCGCGGCCGCACCTGGATCTCGAAGCCTGGAGGAATGGCCATGGCCAGACCCGTTGCGACGGCATGGCGCGCGCCGGGCGCAAGCGTCACGTCCTCGGCAGCGAGCACGTCCATGCCTGCCGCGCCTTGGGTGGCATAAGCAGGCAGGTCCAACCCTTCGCCATGCGGCAAGCGCTTGACCCGGACTGGAACTGCTCCGTCAGCCATTGAGCGCCTGCGCGATCCGCTCGACAATAGCCATCGCCACTTCGTCCTTCGGCATTTCGGGCAAGTCCTCGACATGTTCTCCTGTGACGATGTGAACGGTATTGTTCTCGCCGCCCATCACGTCGCCCGAAACGTCATTGGCGACGATCCAGTCTGCGGCTTTGCGCTTGCGCTTGTCCTTGGCATATTTGACCACGTTCTCGGTCTCGGCTGCAAAGCCGATCAGCAGCTTGGGCCGCTGCCGCGATCCGGCGACAGTAGCCAGGATGTCGGGGTTCTCGGTTAGCAGCAGGGCGGGCGGGGCCGAACCGCGTTTCTTGATTTTTTCGTCCGCGACCTTGTTGACCCGCCAGTCGGCGACCGCAGCGACCATCACCGCGACATCTGCGGGCAGCGCTTTCTTGACTGCCTCGAACATCTCGACTGCGGTCTCGACATCGATCCGGTCGACACCCCACGGCGTAGCAAGATTGACTGGCCCCGCCACCAGCGTGACCCTGGCACCCAGGGCAGCGGCAGCAGCGGCAATCGCGAAACCCTGCCGCCCGGATGAGCGGTTGGCAATGTAGCGAACCGGATCGATCGGCTCGCGCGTCGGCCCTGCGGTGACCAGCACATGCTTGCCTGCCAGCGGCTGATGATCGGGATCGACGACGAATTGCGGCCCGGTCGGCACCAGTGCGCTTACGCTCGGGAACTGGCCCGGCACGTCATTGTCGAACGGCTGCGGAGCGAAATCCTCCTCGCCGCGCACGACATGGTTGATCGCCTCGGGATCGGTTGGCGGCGCAGCGCGCGCCTTGCCCTTCTTCGACAGGATCGGTCCACCCGCCACAGCCGGCTGCGCCGCGATCTGCACTTCGGGTTCTGGCGGCGACGACAAGCCAACCGCCTCTTTGGCTTTCTGGATGCCGCGCGCGATCAGCGAAGAAGAAAGCCCGCCAAGCCCGCCATCGCCATTGTCGTCGGCAAGCTCGTCGCCCGGGCCATAGACGTCGCCATCACCGTCGATTTCCGGGGCGACCCCGCCGGGATAGTACTCGATCACTTGCGGACGCGGCTTAAGCAGCTCGATCTCGCCCGGATCGATATCGAGCGCCCAGGCAATGCGCTGCCATACCGCGAGGGGCTCGGGCAAGCGGCCGGGGCCATATTCGCCGCAGGCCATCGGGCCCTCGTCCGGGTCGAGCACGTCCACTCCTGCCGCGCGCAACGTCTCGACATTGCGTTGGGTCGAGGCATGCTCCCACATCCGCACGTTCATGGCCGGCACTGCCATGACTGGCTTGTCGGTAGCGAGCAGCATGGTTGTGGCCAGATCGTCGGCGATGCCGGAGGCCATCTTGGCCAGCAGGTTCGCGGTCGCCGGGCAGACCACGATCAGGTCGGCCTGACGGCTGAGCTGGATATGGCCCATCTCGACCTCGTCCTTGAGGTCCCACAGCGAGGTATAGACGGGATTTTCGGACAAGGCAGCCAGCGCCATCGGTGTGACGAACTTGGCCCCGCCTTCGGTGAGCACGCAGGTCACCTCGCCCCCGCCCTTGCGGATGATGCGAACGAGTTCGCAGGCCTTGTAGGCGGCGATCCCGCCGCCCACGACCAGAAGCACACGCGGGCCGGTCATCGTCGGTGAGTCTGCAACAGCGCGCGGCTAGGCGCAATTACTTTGCGGCGTACGGTCGGCTTCGACTGGCGCGGCAGCCGCCGCAATCAGCGCGCGCAGGCCCGGAGCGGCAAAGGCGAGGCCGACCAGCATCGCCGGAGCGACCATCGCGCCCCAGTAGAAATTGTCCGGCCGCCCCGCGATCATGAACAGCAGACCATAGCCAGCATAGAGCAGCAGGCCGAACAGTCCGGCTGGCGATTTCCACGCCGCCCAGCCGAGCATCGCCAGCACCACCAGCGGCCCAGCGACAAAGCCCGGCAGGAAGCGCAGGTTGCTCGACAGCGCGACATAGGAAATCCAGCCCGAAAGGCCGCGCAGCTCCATCCAGCCCTGACCATAGGGATCGCTCGGCAGCACCTGCGCGCCGATGATCTGCAGGTGAACCGCAAGCAATGCCAGAAACGCGAGAGCCAGCACGCTCCAGGCCGCGCCTTCCTTCCAGTTGCGCCGCCACAAGGCGAGTGCGGCCATCAAGAGGATGAAAGGCAACGCATGTTCGCGGATCGCCACCGCCAGCGCCGCCACGGCCAGCGCCCAGCCCCATTTCCCGTCCTTGCCGGCCTCAGTGCCGGGTCGATGCAACGCAAAGGACAGTGCCAGCAACATGCCTGCCCACAGCTCGTGCAGGACGAAGAAGTGCCGATTGAGGCCAAGCGAAGCCCCGACCAGCAGCAAGGCAAAGGCAGTGAGGCGCTTTTGCTTGCCGCCCGGCTCCTCGCCCAGACGCCGCCACCAGGCCATCATCACCGCAAGCAGCAGCGCCAGCGAAGCAGCGACCTGTCCGGACATGCCCAGCCAGGCGTTGATATAGGCCAGCGTCGGCAGGCGCACAGCGACGCCGGGCCTGAGCGGGTAGTCCGCTGCGCGCTGCTCGGCGACGATGAAATCGTAATAGTGCTCACCGCCCCGGATTCGTTCGATGGCGCGGTCATAGAGCGCAAGATCGTCGTCACGCTCGCGCTTGGCAGCAGACGTGTCAGCCAGATTTTCAGTGAAGGACTGGGTTTCGACTTTCGACCTGCCAGCCTCGACCGGCACCATGGCCGATGCAACCAGCAGCATCAGAAAGGCGAACAGCACCACACGCGCCTCGCGCGCTGGCCAGCCGACAAAGCGGTTCCATGCGCCTTGGCCGCCAGACGCCAGAACTGGCGCGGCGGTCAGCCTGTCAGGATTGTCAGCAACGAGGTTGCCATCGCTGCCCATACCGCAAGTCCCCCTGCTGCTGCAGCGAGCAGGTATCCGACCCATTGGTTAAATCGGGGTTTATTTTCCCACAGCAGCGGCACCGGCGGCAGCGGCGGCTGATCGGGCGCACCGCCCTTGGGCGGATAGCGTTGCTCGATCCGGCGGACAAGATCGGGCAGGCGCAGCAGGGTCGCCGCATCCTCGCGCAGCCGGTCGGCAATCGCCGCTTCCGGGCCAAGCTCGTCCCGGATCCAGCCGCGCACAAAGGGGGCTGCGACATCCCACATGTTGATCTTCGGATCGATCGCGGTCGCCAGTCCCTCGACCATGACCATGGTCTTTTGCAGGAGCAATAGATGCGGCTGGACCTGCATGTCGAAATCGCGGGTGATCGCGAACAGCCCGTCAAGCATCTGACCGACCGACAGCTCGCTCACCGGCTTGCCGCGCATCGGCTCGCCCACGGCGCGCAGCGCAGTCGCGAATTCCTCGAGCGAGTGATAGCTGGGCACATATTGTGCCTCGAAATGGATCTCGGCGACGCGGCGGTAATTGCCGGTGGTCAGGCCATAGAGGATTTCGGCGAGCCACTGGCGCGCGCGCCGGTTGATCCGGCCCATGATCCCGAAATCAATCGCCGCGATGGTGCCGTCGGCTTTCACGAACAGGTTGCCCTGGTGCATGTCGGCATGAAAGAAACCGGCGCTGATCGCCTGGGTGAGGAAGGCGAGGACCAGGCGGCGCGCCAGCTCGGGCATGTCGTGCCCGGCGGCGCGCAGGGCATCCATTTCGCTGATCTTGACGCCGTCGATCCATTCGATGGTCATCACCTGGCCATTGGTGCGGTCCCAGTCGATCGTCGGCACCTGATAGCCGGCAAAGCCCTGCATCGCCTCGGTCAGTTCGGACGCGGAAGCGCCTTCGCGCCGCAGGTCAAGCTCGCGCAGGGTCCAGCGCTTGAGATTGTCGATTACTGCACGCGGGCGCAGCCGCGCTGCCTCGCCGCCCAGCGCTTCGAGATGGGCCGCAGCCCATTCGTAGGTCTCGATGTCGCGGGCAAAGCGCTCGCGGATGCCTGGACGCAGCACCTTGACCGCGACCTTTCGGCCATCCCTGGTGGTGGCGCGATAGACCTGCGCGATCGAGGCCGATCCGACCGGTTCCTCATCGAAAGCGGCAAACAGCGTGTTGAGCGGCGCGCCAAAGCTGCCCTCGATCACTTCGCGGATCCGCTCGAAGCCTTGCGGGGGCAGGCTGTCCTGCAAGGTGAGCAGGTTGCGCGCGGCTTCCTCGCCAACCAGGTCGGGGCGGGTCGCCAGCGACTGGCCCAGCTTGATCGCGGCCGGACCAATCGCCTGAAATGCGCCGGCATAGTCGGGAAGGCGCGGCTGGATCGTGCCAAACCGCGCGATCCGGCACAGGCGGCGCACTTGCGGCGGCACGTTGCGCCCGTCCTCGATGATACGCAGTGCCCCGTGCCGGGCCAGCACCCGGCCCCACTTCAGCAAACGCAGGATATGCGTGACAGGTCTCGTCAAATCTTCCAGCCTGAATGGATCGCGACCAGCCCGCCCATGATCGGCTCGATGCGGGTCTGGGCAAAGCCCGCCGCGCGGATCATGCCCTCGAATTCGGGCATTGGCGGAAACCGGCGGATCGATTCGATCAGGTAGCGATAGCTCTCGGCATCGCCTGCGATTGCCTTGCCGATCCGCGGCACCAGCCGGTGCGAATAGGCGTCATAGGCTTCCTTGAAGCCAGGCCACTCGGTGGTCGAGAACTCCAGGCAGAAAAAGCGCCCGCCAAACCGCAGCACGCGGTATGCTTCGGCCAGCGCCGCATCGATGCGGGTAACGTTCCTGATCCCGAAAGCGATCGTATAGGCATCGAAGCTGCGCGCCGGAAACGACAGCTCCTCGGCGTTCTGGCAGGACCACACCAGTCCTCCGTCCTGGCTGGCGATGCCGCGCTTCATCGCCCGCTCGATGCCGACGTCGAGCATGTCCTGGTTGATGTCGGCGACAGTGACCTGCGCCCCGGCAGCAGCGAGCCGGAAAGCGACATCGCCGGTGCCGCCAGCCATGTCGAGGATGGCCTCGCCCGGCTGCGGCTTGACCCTGCGCACGAAGCGGTCCTTCCACAGCCGATGCATGCCGCCCGACATGGCATCGTTCATCACATCGTACTTGCGCGCGACACTGGAAAAGACGGCACCGACCCGGGCGGTCTTTTCTTCGGGGGCCACCTGTTCGTAGCCAAAGGAGACGCTATCGCTCATGGCGGCGCTTTACGGGAGTTTCAGCTGGTCGCAAAGGCTGTTACGCCGCTCAATCGCAATTCCTTCCAGCCGTTTGCCCTGAACTCGACGAAGGGCCGTCCTGTTGCTCTGGCTCACGAAACAAAGCAGTGCTGCGACAGCCTCAGCTCGAACGGACCGCATCAGACACCATGCCCGAACTTCCCGAAGTCGAGACCACCGTGCGCGGGCTGGCCCGTGTGCTCGAAGGCCAGCGCATCGCCCGCATCGCAGTCAATCGCGCAGACCTGCGTCGCCCGTTCCCGCCCGGTCTCGTGCAGGCGCTGACCGGAGCGCGCGTCACCGCGCTGGGCCGCCGGGCGAAATACGGGCTCGTCCATAGCGATCGCGGACAGACCATGGTGTTCCATCTCGGCATGTCGGGACGCTGGCGAATCGATCCCGAAAGCCTCGACAAGCACGACCACCTCGTCCTCGAGACCGTGGCAGGGGTGCGCCTTGCGCTCAACGATCCGCGCCGGTTCGGCTCGGTCGACCTGGTCGCAACCGAGGCGCTCGACAGCTTTGGCCCGTTTGCCGCGATGGGCCCCGAGCCGCTCGGCGACCAGTTCACGCCTGCCATGCTCAAGGTGGCGCTGGCCGGACGGTTTGCGCCGATCAAGGCCATGCTGCTCGATCAGCGGATCGTTGCCGGGCTAGGCAATATCTACGTCTGCGAGGCGCTGCACCGTGCCCGCATCCGCCCCGACAAGCCTGCGGGGCGGGTCTCGAAACCGGCGCTCGACCGGCTGGTGCCGGCAGTGAAACTGGTGCTCGCCGAATCGATCGCAGCGGGCGGCTCGACGATCCGCGACTATGCGCAGCCCTCAGGCGAACTCGGCTATTTCGCGGCTTCCTGGGCGGTATACGGACGCGAGCACGAGCCTTGCCCGTGCGGCGGCAAGGTCGAGCGGATCGTCCAGTCCGGTCGCAGCACTTTCTGGTGCCCGCGCTGCCAGAAATGAAGCGTGCGCGCCAAAGCCGCGGATTGCTTGACGATTGGCCAGACGGCGGTTAAGGGCCGCGCTTTCCTGCGGGACGAATCCCGCGACAGCCAAGAGATTTACGCAAACCATGGCCAATACGCCGCAAGCCCGCAAACGCATCCGCCGCAACCGCAGCCGGACCGCGATCAACACCAGCCGCCTCAGCCGCATCCGCACCTTCATCAAGAAGGTCGAGTCCGCGATCGAGGGCGGTGACAAGACCGCCGCCGCACAGGCGCTCAAGGCTGCCCAGCCGGAAATGGCGCGCGGCGTTGCCAAGGGCGTGCTCCACAAGAACACGGTCTCGCGCAAGCTGTCGCGGCTGACCAAGCGAGTTGCTTCGCTCTGATCTCTCGAGGGCCGATTCGGCCCACTTGCAGGTACAGAAAAGGAACGAGGGTCAGGGTAAATACCCGGGCCCTTTTTTCGTGCCTGTTTGCGTCGCAAAACTGCAATGAAAAAAGCGAGCGTTTCCAGCGATTCGCGCTACCGCAGTGCCAAAAAGCATTGAAAACATTGGGAAAAGAAATTTTTCGAGGTTTCCTGCGGCGTCAAGTCCCCTTGTGACGTTTTTTTACCATTGCCGGTTTGACCGCGCCGGACAGATGGCTATCACAGCCTCAAGGGTAGCGTGGAACCGGTCAGGGAGCGAGACTCGAAATCATGGATCAAGGGCGGGGTAGAACCACTGGTTCGCCCGGTACCGGCAGCGCTTTGGCTGCGGCCTTGAGTTCGATCTGGTGCCCGGTTCCGCCTGTCCGAAGGAGACTGAAATGCTATCGCGCGGCGTAACAGGAGACGTGTGTGTCTGGGTCGTCGAGAGGTTCTGATCGCATAAACGCAAGCAGCCGGAAAGCAGGTCCGGTCGGGGAAAACATGGAAGAAGATCAGGACGCCTTGAATCTGGCGGCAGACTGGGCCGACATCAGCCTGGGTCTGCGCAAGGACCTTGGCCAACAGCTGCACAGCCAATGGATCAAGCCGATCCAGGTGGGCGCAATCAGCAAGGATACGGGCACGCTTGACCTGTTCCTGCCCAACGAATTCACCGCCAACTGGGTGCGCGAACGCTTTGCCGACCGGCTGTCGCTGGCCTGGAAGATCGCGCGCCCCGATATCGGCAATGTCAATATCCAGGTGTTGCCTGGTCGTCGCCACTTGCCCGAGTTGCGCCTCGGCCACGGCAGCGGCCATGCCAGTGCCGCGAACGATTCGGCAAACGGCATGGGCAAGACCAACACCGTGCCGATGGGTTCGGGCGAGTTCGGCACATTCGGCCAGGCGACCATCGCGCTCGATCCCTCGCTGACTTTCACGACGTTCGTTACCGGAGTGGCCAATACCCTTGCCTTCAATGCGGCGCAGCGCGTCGCTGCGATAGAG
>JBIPOX010000006.1:0-13625 GCA_044378785.1 Novosphingobium sp. | reverse complement strand
AAGCGGGCGCTGTGCCAGGGCGCGCGCAGCAAGGTGAGCTGGACCCAGGTCGAGACCGGCTCTGCGATCACCTGGAAATACCCGAGCTGCGTGCTCAATGGCGAGGATTCGGTAGGCGAGTTCTACTCGGTCGCGGTGACCAACAATTACCAGCAGGCCGACACCGGCACCAAGATGATCCACAACGGGCGCGGCAGCCGCTCGACGATCATCTCCAAAGGGATTTCGGCGGGCAAGTCGAACAACACCTATCGCGGCCTCGTCCGCGTCGGCGCTTCGGCTGACGGAGTGCGCAATTTCACCCAGTGCGATTCGCTGCTGCTCGGGGCGGAATGCGGCGCGCATACCGTGCCCTATATCGAGGTGAAGAACCCCACTGCCCAGATCGAGCACGAGGCGACCACCAGCAAGATTTCGGACGACCAGCTGTTCTATGCGATGCAGCGCGGGCTTGACCGGGAAGAGGCTGTGGCGCTGATCGTCAACGGCTTTGCCAAGGAAGTGCTCCAGCAGTTGCCGATGGAATTCGCGGTCGAGGCGCAGAAGCTGCTCGGCATTTCGCTTGAGGGGTCCGTGGGGTGAGCGAGAAGGCGACCCTCAAGCTGCGCGATCCTGCCGGGCAGGCAGACGCTCCTGCGCTCAAGAAGCGCGGGCGCGGCTGGGAAATTTCCGAAAAGCGGCTGGACGCGCTGCACGAGCGCGCGCGGGAAATGCGCCGCCATTCGAGCGAGGCGCACAAGGCGCTGGCGAGGCGTTTCGAGGAAGCCGATCTCGGCCGCTACAAGTTCACCCGTCACGCGGTGGTTGGTTCGGCCATCCTCGATTTCAATTGCCACCACCTCGGCATGGCGATCGCGATCGACGAGGACGGTGCCAACGAGACCTTGGCCAAGCGCCGCGACAAGACCCTCGAATCGGTCGGCATCCGGGTGATGCGGATCGCGGCGGCCGACATTCTCGGCAATATCGATGCCGTGCTCGAACGGATCACTTCGGGCATGTGCCTGCGCATTGCCGACAAGCAACAGGCCCGGCGCGAACACCGCGCGACTTCCGCGCCCTCACGCAAAGGGCCGGGGCGGTGAGGTCTCGTGATGCAATTGCTCCCCTCCCGCTTGCGGGAGGGGCTGGGGGTGGGAAATTTCAACCTCGCGAAACAGCGCGTGCCAAGGAACTGCGGCGCGACGCCAGCCCCACCGAACGCTTGCTTTGGCGGCGGCTGAGCGGTCGCAAGCTGCGCAGTTTCAAGTTCAGCCGACAGATGCCGGTCGGACCCTATTTTGCAGACTTTCTCTGTCGTGAGGCGCGATTGATCGTCGAGATTGATGGCGCGTCGCACGATTCGCGGCAGAATCATGATCAAAGGCGCGACGCATACATGCGCAGCGAAGATTACACAGTTCTTCGCTTCACCGACCGGGATATTGCGGCGAATATCGACGGCGTGCTGCAAGCGATTTCTGCCGCGCTTGAGGCAACAAGCCCACCCCCAACCCCTCCCGCAAGCGGGAGGGGAGACAAGGGCGTTTCGACAGTAGGGAGTGCGGGATGATGGCGATTCGAGATTTTCTCGTTGCCGGACTTGTTTGCTCACTCCTTGCTGGATGCGCGAAGCAAGTATCGGTTGAACTGGTCACCGCAAAAGCTTTCCAAGCCGCTGCGGAGAAGTGCCTGATATCTGTTCGAGACCAAGGTGAGAAGTTTGAGGCATCGCCAGATTGTCGCGTCGCTGAGGCGAAAATCGAGGCTTTTGTATCAGCTAGGAACCTTAGAGAAACAACCCCGATTGAGGCTCAGCTACCGATTGAGTCTGGATATAGAATGGTGTGGGCCGCCCGCGCAAAGTCCGTTGCAAATGATCCTTCTCTCAAACTCTGGCAAAACAATGCTCAAAATCAATAATCTCCACGCCACTGTAGGCGGCAAGGAAATCCTCAAGGGTCTGACCCTCACCGTAAACGCAGGGGAGATCCATGCGATCATGGGGCCGAACGGCGCGGGCAAGTCGACCCTGTCCTACGTGCTGGGCGGGCGTCCCGGCTACGAGGTGACGCAAGGTTCGGTCACGCTCAGCGGTCACGACCTGCTCACCCTCGAACCGCACGAGCGCGCCGCCGCGGGCCTGTTCCTCGGCTTCCAGTATCCGGTCGAAATTCCGGGCGTTTCGTTCGTCCAGTTCCTGCGCGAGGCCGCCAATGCCCAGCGCCGCGGGCGCGGCGAGGAGCCGCTGTCGGGCGGCGAGTTCCTCAAGCTTGCCAAGGAAAAGGCGGCGCTGCTGCGCATCGACATGGACATGCTCAAGCGACCGGTGAACGTCGGTTTTTCCGGCGGCGAGAAGAAGCGCGCCGAGATGGTGCAGCTGGGCATCCTCGATCCTGCTTTCGCCGTGCTCGACGAGACCGATTCGGGTCTCGACATCGATGCGCTGCGGATTGTCGGCGAAGGCATCAACGCGATCATGCGGGCACCGGGCAAGGCAGTGCTGCTGATCACCCATTACCAGCGCCTGCTCGACTACGTGAAGCCCGACAAGGTCCACGTCCTGGCGGGCGGGCGGATCGTGCGCTCGGGCGGTCCCGAACTGGCGCTCGAACTCGAGGACCAGGGCTACGAGGCGGTAGCATGAGCCAGGCGCTTGCCATTCCCACCACCCACGACGAGGCGTGGCGCTATGCCGATGGTGCATGGCTCGCCAGGGCCGATCCGGTGCAGCTTGCCCACTGGCACGAGCACGCCGTCGCGCCTGGCGAGACCGAGCGTGGCATCGCTGTGCTCGAACCCGGCTCGGGCAGCAAGGTTGATCGCCTGCGCGTGCATGTCGGGTCTGGCGCGCGCTACGAGCACTTCGTGATCAATGCAGGCGGCGTGTACTGCCGTTGCGAGCTCGATGTAACGCTCGACGAAGGCGCGCATTTCGAACTGGGCGGCGTGATCCTGGGCGGCGGCGAGGCCCGCGCCGAGATCGTCACCCGCGTCTCGCATGGCCCCGCTGCGACCTCGAACCAGGTCGTGCGCGCGGTGCAATGGGGCCGCTCGGTCGGCAATTTCCTTGGCCGGATCGAGATCCCGCGCGATTCGCAACAGGTTGACGCAGCGCAGAATTTCAAGGCGATCCTGCTCGAGGCGGGTGCCAGCGCCAATGCCAAGCCCGAACTCGAAATCTTCGCCGACGACGTCAAGGCCGCGCACGGTGCTGCGATTGGCGCGCTTGACGAGAAGGCAGCGTTCTACATGGCGGCGCGCGGAATTGCACCCGAGGCTGCGCGCAAGCTGCTAGTCCGCGCTTTCATTGCCGATGCGTTTGTTGCCGTCGCGCACGAGGAATTGCGCGAGGATCTGCTTGAGCAGGCGCTGCATTTTCTCGATGGGGCTGCGCTGTGACAACCGCCACGCTCACCCGCCGATCCGAATTCCCCGGACTGCTGACCGCGCAGGGCAAGCCCTGGCACTATCTCGATACTGCCGCGACCGCGCAAAAACCGCAGGTGGTGATCGATGCCCTGGCCCGCGCGCTTGGCCCGGACTATGCGACCGTCCATCGCGGTGTCTATTCGCGCTCGGCGGAAATGACCCTGGCCTACGAGGAAGCGCGTCGGCGCGTCGCGCAGTTCCTTGGCGGGCGCGAGGAGGAAGTGGTCTTCACCCGCGGCGCGACCGAGGCGATCAACCTTGTCGCCCAGACCTGGGGCCTTACCCAACTCAAGCCGGGTGACCGGGTGCTGCTCTCCGTGCTCGAGCATCACTCGAACATCGTGCCCTGGCAGATGCTGCGCGATAGCACCGGGATCGAGATCGACGTCTGCCCGCTGACTGGTGATGGCTGCATTGACCTCGATGCTGCCGAAGCGATGCTGACCAGGCAGCACAAGCTGGTCGCGCTCGCCCATGTCTCGAATGTGCTCGGCTCGGTGCTCGACGTGCGGCGCGCGGCCGACCTTGCTCACGCGGTCGGCGCGCTGCTGCTGGTCGATGGCTGTCAGTCTGCGGCACGGCTGCGAGTCGATGTCGCTGCGCTCGATTGCGATTTCTATGTGTTTTCAGGCCACAAGCTGTACGGGCCGACCGGGATCGGCGCGCTCTGGGCGCGGGCCGAGCTGCTTGACGCGATGCCGCCGTGGCAGGGCGGCGGCTCGATGATCGAGCGCGTCACCTTTGCAAGGACCACCTACGCACCGCCGCCGCAGCGCTTTGAAGCAGGCACCCCGGCGATCGCTGAAGCCGTGGCCCTGGCCGCCGCGATTGACTATGTCGAGGCAGTCGGTCTCGATGCGATCCACGCGCACGAGCGCGCGCTGGTGCGGCAATTGCGCGGTGAGCTGGGGCGGATCAATTCGGTCACCCTGTTTGGCCCGGAAGATGCGGCCGGAATCGTCAGCTTTGCTCTCGACGGTGTCCACCCGCACGATCTCGGCACCATCCTGGATGAAGCCGATGTTGCGATCCGCGCTGGCCATCTCTGTGCCCAGCCCTTGATGGATCACCTTGGCGTACCAGCCACTGCGCGCGCCAGCTTTGGCCTTTACAGCGACGAGAGCGATATTGCCGCCTTGCTGGCGGGAGTTGAACGGACCCAGAGGATTTTCGGATGAGTGACAGCCAGCCAGCCCAAGCGACCAAACCGCCGCGCGCGCGGGTTTCCGATGCGCCGTTGCCCGAGGCAGAGAGCGCAGGCGAGAAACTGGCGCGCAAGCGCGACTATCTCGAGGGCTTCCTTGCCGAAAAGCCGCAGGCGGTCAGCGCAGCCGAGCCGGGCGGCGACCTCTACGAAGCGGTGATCGACGCGCTCAAGGAAATCTACGATCCCGAAATCCCGGTCAATATCTACGATCTGGGCCTGATCTATGCAGTCGAAGTGTCTGACGAAGCCTCGGTGAACGTCACCATGACCCTGACCACGCCGCATTGCCCAGTTGCCGAATCGATGCCCGGCGAAGTCGAGCTGCGCGTTGCCTCGGTGCCTGGAGTGCGCGATTGCGACGTCAACCTGGTATGGGATCCACCGTGGGACATGGCCAAGATGTCCGACGAGGCCAGGCTGGAGCTGGGGATGCTGTGATGGCGCTTGAGCTGGTCAGGGCTGATTATGCGAGAGCCGCTCACGCCGAAGCGATTGTCGCGCTGCTCGATGCCTATGCGCGCGACTTGGCCGGCGGCGGCGAGCCGCTACCACAAGCAGTAAGGGCGCAACTGGTTGCCGGGCTGGCGAGCCAGCAGGGCGCATTTTCCCTGCTTGCATTTGTCGATGGCAAGCCAGTGGGCTTGGCCAACTGCTTTTTCGGCTATTCGACCTTTGCAGCCAAGCCCCTGGTCAACCTGCATGACATCGTCGTGCTTCCCGAAAGCCGCGGGCAGGGCGTTGCCAAGGCCCTGCTTGCCGAAGTCGAAATGATCGCCGCCGCAGCCGGGGCCTGCAAGGTGACGCTTGAGGTGCTGAGCGGCAATGGGCCGGCAAAAGCGCTCTACGCCTCGCTTGGCTATGGCGACTATGCGCTCGATCCTGCTATGGGGACGGCGCAGTTCTGGCAGAAAAGGCTTGCCGCATGACCAAGACCGAAACCCGCCAACGTCCTGCCGCGGTCAGGCTCACGCCTGCCGCCGAGCAGCGTGTGACCGATCTGATGGCCAAGGCGCCGCAGGATGCGATCGGGGTCAAGCTGTCGACCCCGCGCCGTGGTTGCTCCGGCCTTGCCTATTCGGTCGACTATGTGACCAAGGCCGACCCGCTCGACGAGCGGATCGAGACCCCCGGTGGCCTGTTCTTCATCGATGCTGCCAGCGTACTCTACCTGATCGGCAGCACGATGGACTGGCAAGAGGACGATTTCGCAGCCGGTTTTGTCTTCAACAATCCCAACGCCACCGGCTCGTGCGGTTGCGGCGAGAGCTTTACTGTCTGAGCGTTTGCAGCGCTCGGCGAGCGCGCTATTGCCCTTGCGGAGCGCGCAAGGCGCGCACGCAGGCCGCCTTTTCGACGTCGCGCCCGTCGCTCCGGCGCGCCTCGACAAAGGCCGCCAAGGGATCGCGCGAGCGAGCAATCGGATAGAGATAAACATCGAGAATACAGGGGGTTCCGGTGAATTGCAGCTTGCGCGCGTCGCCTTCCCACACATCGAGCCGAGGCTGACCGAACTGGCCGACGAGCTGCGCGCGGTTCGCTCCGATCACGCCTTCAAGGCCTTGCTCCATCCGCAATTCCGGATCGCGCAGCGGCGCGGGCACCGCAGTTCGCACTGGCGGGCGATAGGTGCTGTCCACTGGCTTGGTCGCGGTCCCGCTCGAAGCGCAGGCCGATAGCGCCAGCAAGAGCGCGGGCGCAGCAAGAGCGAGCGGCTTGCGGGCCAAGATGCCGGACAGGTCCATCGCCTTGCCATGCCAGCGCCGCAGGCCGTGTCAATGGGGCCAAAGCCTTGCGCGCTGCTTGCCCCCGGGTTAGGCCCGCGCCCACGATCCTCCTCACAGCGAAGGAACCCGAATGAGCGTGTCTGGGCCCGCACCCACTTATGATGTCGTCGCCATTGGCAACGCGATTGTCGATGTCATGGCCCATTCGGCGGACGAGGCTATCGCTGCGCTCGGTCTCGCGCGCGGCGGCATGACCCTGATCGATGCCGAGCGCGCCCGCGAGCTCTATGCCGCGATGGGACCGGCCCGCGAGATTTCCGGCGGCTCTGCGGCCAATACCCTGGCAGGCATGGCAAGCCTGGGTTCCGCCTGCGGCTTCATCGGACAAGTCGCGACAGATCAGTTCGGCGAGGTTTTCGCCCACGATATCCGCGCCATGGGCATCCGCTTCGACGTGCCAGCCCGCCCAGGCGAGCCACCGACCGCGCGCTGCCTGATCTTCGTTTCGCCCGACGGCCAGCGCACCATGAACACCTACCTCGGCGCCTCGCAATTCCTGCCGCCGCTCGCGCTCGACGAGGCGCTGATTGCCGATGCCCGGGTGCTCTACCTCGAAGGCTATCTCTGGGACCCGGAGGAACCGCGCGCGGCGATGAAGCGGGCGATCGCGGCTTCGCGCAATGCCGGGCGCGAAGTGGCCTTCACCTTGTCCGATGCCTTTGTGATTGCGCGCCACGGCGACGATTTCCGCGGCCTGATCGCGCGCGGCGAGATCGACGTGCTGTTCGCCAACGAACTGGAGCTGGCTGCGCTTACCGGCGAAGAGCAATTTGAGGCAGGGATTGCCCAGCTCGCGCCCAGGGTGCCCTGCCTTGTCGTCACCCGCAGCGAGAAGGGCGCGGTCGCGGTGTCGCGCGGTGAGCGCGCCGAGGTCGCTGCCGAACCGGTTGCGCATGTCGTCGATACCACTGGCGCGGGTGACCTGTTTGCCGCCGGGTTCCTGCATGCCCGGATTGGTGGAGAGCCGCTCGACCGCTGCCTGAAGACCGGCGCGATCTGCGCTGCCGAGATTATCTCGCATCTTGGCCCGCGCCCGGAAGTGGACCTGCGGGCGCTGGTCGCGGGCAAGCTCGCCTAACTTTCCCGCGCCACCTCGCGCCAGCCAATGTCGCGGCGGCAGAACCCAGTCGGAAACGCGATCCGGTCAAGCGCGGCATAGGCCGCGGCTTGCGCCTCCCCGACATTTTGCCCTGTGGCGGTGACATTGAGCACGCGGCCACCATCCGCGACCAGCTTGCCGTCTTCGTCGAGCGCGGTTCCAGCATGGAAGACGTGCGCGCCGTCGGCTTCTGCATTCTCGATCCCGGCAATTGCGCCACCTGCTTCAGGCGTGCCGGGATAGCCTCTGGCCGCCATCACCACGGTCAGCGCGGTCCGGTCCGAAAAGCGGGGCGGCGGCAGTGCGGATAAGCGGTTTTCCGCGCAGGCGAGCAGATAGTCGACCAGGTCCGACTCGAACCGCATCATCAGCACCTGGCATTCCGGATCGCCGAAACGGCAGTTGTACTCGATCAGTTTCGGCCCCTGGCGGGTGAGCATCAGCCCGGCATAGAGCACGCCTGAATAGGGCATGCCGGCATCGGCCATGGCCTTGATCGTGGGCGCGAAAATCCGCGAGACGACCTCGCCGCGCAGCATCGCAGTCATCACCGGGGCGGGGCTGTAGGCCCCCATGCCGCCGGTGTTGGGGCCGGTATCGCCATCGCCGACGCGCTTGTGATCCTGCGCGGTGCCGAAGGGCACGACGGTGCGCCCGTCGGTCAGCGCGAAGTAGCTGGCTTCCTCGCCTTCCATGAATTCCTCGATCACTGCCGAGGCACCCGCAGAGCCGAACCGGCCGCCGAAAATCTCCTGCACCGCTGCTTCGGCCTCGGCGCGGGTCATGGCGACCGTCACGCCCTTGCCCGCTGCCAATCCGTCAGCCTTGACCACGACCGGCACGCCAAAGCTGTCGAGCGCGGCCATGGCCTCGGCCTCGGTGTCGACGCGCCGGTATCCGGCGGTGGGAATGCCGGCACGGTCGCACAATTGCTTGGTGAAGCTCTTGCTGCCCTCAAGTTGGGCGGCGGCCTTGCTGGGGCCGAACACCGCGATTCCAGCCGCGCGCAGGCTATCGGCAAGGCCGTCGACCAGCGGTGATTCCGGGCCGATGACGACGAGGCCGATCGCCTGGGCATTGCAGAACAGCACGACTGCTGCATGGTCGGTCGCATCGAGCGCAATGCAGCTGGCATGCCGGGCAATCCCCGGATTGCCCGGCGCGGCGAACAGCTTTTCGCAGCGCGGCGATTGCGCCAGCTTCCAAGCCAGCGCATGTTCGCGTCCACCCGAACCCAGCAGCAGGATATTCATGGCCGGTAAGTCGCCTTTCGATGAGGAAGCTCGTGCCAGCGGGCTCGTAGCCGAGCAAGGCGCGGGGGACAACGCTGCGCCGCTCTCGGTGAGCGAACTGTCCGCCAGGTTGAAGCGGGTGGTCGAGGACCGCTTTGGTTTCGTGCGGCTGCGCGGCGAATTGTCGGGGGTGAAGCGCGCCACCTCGGGCCACCTGTACTGCTCACTCAAGGACGAGAGCGCGGTGATTGACGGGGTGATGTGGCGGGGCGGCGCGCAGCGGCTCGCTTTCCGGCCCGAGGACGGGATCGAGGTGGTCGCCAGCGGCAAGCTGACCACCTATGCCGGGCGCTCGAAGTACCAGATCGTCATCGAGACGATGGAGATTGCCGGCGAAGGTGCGCTGCTTGCCCTGCTTGAGCGCACCCGCGAGCGGCTGGCCGCAGAAGGGCTGTTCGCGCCCGAGCGCAAGCGGGCGCTGCCCTATCTGCCCGGCGTGATCGGCGTGGTGACATCGCCGACCGGCGCGGTGATCCGCGATATCCTCCACCGGCTTGCCGACCGCTTTCCCAGCCACGTCATCGTCTGGCCGGTCCTGGTCCAGGGCGAAGGCGCAGCGGCACAGGTCGCTGCGGCAGTTGAGGGGTTCTCGGCCTTGTCCGGGCATGGCCCGGTGCCGCGCCCCGACGTCGTGATTGTCGCGCGCGGCGGCGGATCGATCGAGGACCTGTGGGCATTCAACGAGGAAGTGGTGGTGCGCGCGATCGCTGCCAGCACGATCCCGGTGATCAGTGCGGTCGGTCACGAGACCGACACCAGCCTTGCCGATTTCGCTGCGGATCTGCGTGCGCCGACGCCGACCGCAGCTGCCGAAATGGCCGTGCCGGTCCGCGCCGACCTGCGCGCCCTGGTCGCTGACCTGACCCATCGCAAACGGCGCTGTGCCCTGCGACCGGTGACGCTCGGGCGCGAACGGCTCGATGCGCGCGCCCAGCGCCTGCCGAGGCCCGAGGCGCTGCTCGCTCAGGCTACCCAGCGGCTCGACGATCTGGGCGAGCGGTTGCGGCGCGGGCTCAAGGAGCGGGCAGGTGCCGAGCGCGAGAAGCTGCAGGCACTGTCAGCGCATCTTTCGCTGCCGCTGCTGCGCGCGCAGGCCAGACAGGCAGCACAGCGGCTTGAGCGCAGCGGCCTTTCCCCCGTGCAGGTCGAGCGGCGGCTCGCCATGGCGCGTGATCGCTTTGCTGCGCTGGAGCGGCTGATGCCGCAGCTTCATCCCGACAAGCCGCTGGAACGCGGCTTTGCCCGGGTGACCGATGCAGTCGGACAAACCCTAACCAGTCGCGAGCAGGCTGCCCACGAAAAGGCACTGGTGCTGCGCTTTCGCGATGGCGAGCTGCCGGTGGCTGTGGGCGGCGCACCGCCTCGCAAGCTGCGGTCCGGCGATGGCGCAACGCGACAGGGCGATTTGTTTTGAACCGGCGATTCTGCTAGAGGACCCGCCATGCTGATGTCCTCGCAAGAACGGGCCGCGCGCCTGCATTACGGCCCGAACGGGTTCCGCATCCTGAGCTCGGGCAGTCACGTGATCTGCGCCGTGACTGGCGAGGCGATTGCGCTCGAAGTCTTGCGGTACTGGTCGGCGGAGCGGCAGGAAGCTTACGCCAGCGCCGAAATCGCTACGCGCCGGTTGCTGGAGGCACCGTGATCCGCAAGGCTTGGCGGTCGATCGCTGGGCTGGCTGTCGCGTGCGGCGGCCTGATGGCGGCAGGCACGAGCCTTGCCGATGACCAGGCCTCGACTGCACCCACCAAGGCGCCTGCCTTAAAAGCCGCAACCGGGCCCGCTGCTGCGCGCCCTGCTGCAACCCCGGCTACGGAATTTGGCCTCACTGGCGAGCGCCAGCAGGGCGGCTGGATCAAGGGCAAGGTTCCTTCAGGCACCAGCGCGCTGAGCCTCGACGGCGCGCCGCTCGCCTTCGATGCCGATGGCGTGTTCTTCGCTGCCTTTGACCGCGACGCCGGAGCATCGGCTCTCCTGACCGCTCGCCGTCAGGACGGCACGCTCTTGTCGCGCGCGCTGGCGATTGCTCCGCGCGGCTGGCAGATCGAGCGAGTCAATGTCGCGCGCCGGGGCGGTGGCCCGACCGAAGAGTTCATGGCCCGCCGCCGCCCGGAGCTGGCGCGGATCAATGCGGCGCGTTCGATTCGCACCGACGCGAGCGGCTGGCGACAAAGCTTCATCTGGCCAGTCAAAGGCAGGATTTCCGGCATGTTCGGCTCGCAGCGCATCTATCGCGGCGAGCCGGGGGCCTATCATTCAGGCATCGACATTGCCACTGGCGGCACTGGCACGCCTTTTGTCGCTCCTGCCGATGGCGTAGTGATCCTCGCGGCCAAAGAGCCGTTCACGCTCGAAGGCCATCTCCTGATGATCGATCATGGCATGGGCCTGAGCAGCGCTTTCCTGCATTGCTCGCAATTGCTGGTCGAGGAAGGTGCCAAGGTCAGACAGGGGCAAGTGATCGGCCGCATCGGCGCGACTGGCCGGGCAACCGGACCGCATCTGCACTGGGGCATGAAGTGGCACGGCGCGCGGATCGATCCGATCCTGCTGACCGGGCCGATGTCCTGATCCAGCTGCGCGCCCGATTGCCCCGGACGAGGCGGCGGCGCCGACTTGCCGCGCTTGGCGCGATCCTGCTGGGCCTGGCGCCTGCCTTGTGGCCAAACCCGGCACCGCCCGAACTTGCCGGTCCCGGTCGCCTGCGCTTTGTCGAGGTCGATACCTCGGCGATTGACGAGCAGGCGATGGGTCCGTTCGTGCTCGAAAAAGCCTGGCGGATTGAGGCGCGGCCCCGCACTTACAGCGGCTTCTCGGCGCTCGTTGCGCTGGGTAATGGGCGGTTGTTTGCCGCCACCGATCGCGGCGTGACGATGGAGTTCTCCGCACCCGATGCCGCCGAGCGCAAGCTGCCGGTCGGGGGCAATGCGTTTAATGGGCAGATCAGCATTCATTTCACCGATGTTGAGGCGGCAGCTGCCGACCTTGCAAAGGGTAAGATCTGGCTAGTGGCCGAGAGCATCAATGCCGTCCAACGTTTCGACTACCGTGACGGCAGGCTGGTTGGCGGCGTCGGCGTCTTTCACCCCGCGATACAAACTTGGCGGGGGAACTCCGGCCCCGAAACGATGGTGCGGCTTGCCGACGGCAGGTTTCTGTTGCTGCGCGAGGGCTTTGCCGGCCTTGCCGAAAGCGCCCGGCACGAAGCGCTGCTGTTTCTGGGCGATCCGGTGTCCAGACCCAAGGCCGTCCAGCGGTTCTTTTTCGTCGGACCGGAGGGTTACAAGCCGACCGATGGGGCGCTCCTGCCCGATGGCCGGGTGCTGGTGCTGATGCGCAAGGTAACCTGGCCCGCGCCGCCGCGTTTCGCCGGGCTGATCGCGATCGGAGACCCGCGCGAGATTCGCAAGGGGCGCGAATGGCGGGTGCGCAGGCTGGCACACTGGCGGGGCGGCGGGATCACCGACAACTTCGAAGCACTGGCGATTGAACCGTCCAATGCGGCGGATCCCGATGCGCCGCTCACCGTCTGGATGCTGTCTGACGACAACCGCGCGGACTTGCAGAACACCCTTCTGTGGAAGCTGCGGCTCGATCCCGCGCGCCTGTCGAAGCAAAAGAACGCGCCCAAGCAAAAAGGCGCGCGGTAGCCCGCACGCCTCTTGCAGATTTCCTTATCGGAAATGCGCCGGTCAGGCGGCCAGGCTCTGCGCCTTCTTGAGCTCGCGCTTGACCTTGAGCGCGTTCTTGCTGAGCTTGGCGTCCTGGGTCTTGAGCAGCCAGTTATCGAGCCCGCCATTGTGTTCGACCGAGCGCAGGCCGTGAGTCGAAACCCGGAACTTGAAGCTGCGATCCAGCCCCTCGGACAACAGCGTGACATTCTGCAGGTTAGGCAGATAGACGCGCTTGGTCTTGTTGTTGGCATGGCTCACGTTGTGGCCGGTCAGGCGGCTCTTGCCGGTCAGTTCGCAGATGCGGGACATGAGAAACACTCGCTTCGAAATGGGTTGCCGAATGAACGGGAAGGCGCGCGCATAGCGATTCACCCTTGCGAGGTCAAGGCGTGCGGGCCAAGCCGCAAGCATGACCCGCTGGCCCCTGTCCGAATACATGGCTCTTGCGCTGGCCCAGGCACGCGCTGGCGCGGCGGCTGGCGAAGTGCCGGTCGGTGCGGTGGTGGTGCGCGAAGGCGAGGTGATCGCAGCTGCGCACAATGCTCCGCGCCGCCTTCGCGATCCAACCGCCCATGCCGAGATGCTCGCGATTCGCCGTGCTGCCGAGGTCTTGGGACGCGAGCGGTTGGAGGATTGCGAGCTGTGGGTTACGCTTGAGCCCTGCGCGATGTGCGCCGGTGCGATCGCGCATGCCCGCATCGCGCGGCTTTACTATGCTGCGTCCGATGCCAAGGGCGGTGCGGTCGAGCATGGGCCGCGCCTGTTCGATCAGCCACAATGCCTGCACCGGCCCGAAATCTATGCCGGAATGGGTGAGGCCGAAGCGGGTGAACTGCTGCGCGGTTTCTTCAAGGCGCGGCGCTAGGTCCTGACCCTAGCTCTTCCCGGAAAGCCCCCGCCAGATCTTGAGCGGCGCACTGTCCCGCGGGCCAAAATCGTCGCGCGCGCAACGCTGCGGCAAGAAGCGGCGCGAATAGCACAGCCGCACGCCCCTGAGCCAACCGCGCCGACTGGTCTCGATGCCGATCTGGTCGCGCTTCCAGTCGGGGTTGATCGCCAGGAATGCCTCGCGCAGGTCGCCTGCGGTCAGGCCTTCCTTGCGCGACAGCCGGTCCGCGTCTGGCCACTGAACCGAACGCCACAAGATACCGCTGACCT
>JBIPOX010000195.1:0-4031 GCA_044378785.1 Novosphingobium sp. | reverse complement strand
ATCGTGGTCATGGCAGCGGGTGCTGCTGCAAACCTGTCGCTCGACCCGCTCGATTCGATGACCACGGTGACCTTCCAGATTGTCCAGCTGCTGACCGGCGACCAGGAGTTCGGCAGCGCCAAGACGCTATCGGCTTTCGCGCTCGGCCTCGTCCTGTTCGTTGTCACCCTGGTGCTCAACATCGTCGCCTTGCGCGTCGTCAAGCGGTTCAGGGAAGCCTATGACTGACACCCGCCCCCTTGCCCGGATCGAACAGCACCTCGTCAGGCGCCATTCGGCCGAACGCCGCTTCCGGCTGATCGGTCTAGCCGCGATCGTGCTGTCGCTCTCGTTCCTCGCCTTCCTGCTCGTCGTCATGCTCGGCAACGGCATTGCCGGGATCGACTGGCAGTTCCTCAATTCGTCCGATTCGACCGATCCAGCCAATGCCGGCATCTGGGGCGCGCTCAAGGGCTCGCTGTGGACGATGCTCGTCACCCTCGCGTTGTCGTTTCCGCTTGGCGTGTTCGCCGCAGTCTATCTGGAGGAATTCGCGCCGCGCAACCGCTGGGTCGACATCGTCGAGGTCTCGATCAACAATCTGGCGGCGGTTCCTTCGATCATTTTCGGCCTGCTTGGCCTGGCCGTCTTCATCAACACGCTGCACCTGCCGCGCTCCTCGCCGCTGGTCGGCGGCCTGACCCTGGCGCTGATGACCATGCCGGTCATCGTCATCGCCTCGCGCAATGCGATCAAGGCAGTGCCGCCCTCGATCCGCGATGCCGCGCTGGCGATCGGGGCGAGCCCGGTGCAGACCGTGTTCCAGCACGTCGTGCCGCTTGCCCTGCCCGGGATCATGACCGGCACGATCATCGGCATGGCCCGCGCCCTTGGCGAGACCGCGCCACTCCTGATGATCGGCATGCGCGCCTTCATCGCCACCCCGCCCGATGGTATCACCGCGCCTGCCAGTGTCCTGCCGATGCAGATCTTCCTGTGGTCGGACGAAATAGATGCCGGCTTCGTCGAGAACACCTCGGCGGCGATCATCGTGCTCCTGGTGTTCCTGCTGGCGATGAACGGGCTGGCGATCTATCTGCGCAACAAGTTCGAGGTAAACTGGTAAGCCGATGTCTAACCAACCCAAACTGACCGCGCACAACGTCGACGTCTTCTATGGCGACAAGAAAGCCATCGACGATGTTTCGATCGATATCGATTCGGGCCGGGTCACTGCCTTCATCGGCCCGTCGGGCTGCGGCAAGTCTACATTCCTGCGCTGCTTCAACCGGATGAATGACACGATCGCTGCCGCGCGGGTCGCCGGTACGATTGAGCTCGACGGGCAGGACATCTATGCCGAGGGCATGGACGTGGTTCAGCTTCGCGCCCGGGTCGGCATGGTCTTCCAGAAACCCAATCCGTTTCCCAAGTCGATCTTCGAGAATGTCGCCTATGGCCCGCGCATCCACGGCATGGCCGAGGGCAAGGCCGAACTGGAAGAGGTTGTCCAGAAGTCGCTGGTCCGCGCCGGGCTGTGGGAAGAAGTCAAGGACCGGCTGACCGACGCCGGGACCGCGCTGTCGGGCGGCCAGCAGCAGCGCCTGTGCATAGCCCGGGCCATTGCCGTCAACCCCGAGGTCATCCTGATGGACGAGCCGTGCTCGGCGCTCGATCCGATTGCCACCGCATGCATCGAGGAGCTGATCGACGAGCTCAAGGTCAACTATGCCATCGTCATCGTTACCCATTCGATGCAGCAGGCTGCCCGCGTGTCGCAACGCACTGCCTTTTTCCATCTCGGCGCAATGGTCGAATATGGCGAGACCGACGGGATTTTCACCAATCCCCGCGAAAAGCGAACGCAGGATTATATTACTGGCCGCTACGGCTGAGGGAGGACCGGACATGGTCGAACACACCGTCAAGGCGTTCGAGAACGAAATCAGCCAGCTGCGCGGCCTCATCGCCGAAATGGGCGGGCTGGCGGAAGTCGCGATCCGCGAATCGATCGAGGCGCTGGTCCAGCGCGACGAGGACCGGGCACGGATCATCGTCGCCAACGATGCGCGCATCGACGCGCTCGAGGCCGAGGTGGACCGGCTGGCAGTGCGCATCATCGCCCTGCGCGCGCCGATGGCAGACGATTTGCGCGAAGTGATCGCGGCGCTCAAGATTTCGGGCGTGGTCGAGCGGATCGGCGACTATGCCAAAAATATCGCTAAGCGCGTCACCCGCTTCGAGCGCAAGGGCCAGATCGAGCCGCTCACCCTGATCCCGGCGATGGCCGAAATCGTCCAGGGCATGGTTCGCGACGTGCTCAACGCCTATGGCGCGCGCGATGCCCAGCTCGCGGTCGAGGTGATCCGGCGCGACGACAAGGTCGACAATTTCTATAACTCGATCTTTCGCAACCTCGTCACTCACATGATGGAAAACCCGGCGACGATCAGCGATGTCGCGCAGCTGCTGTTCGTCGCCCGCAATCTCGAACGGATGGGCGACCATTCCACCAACGTTGCCGAAATGGTCTATTTCGCCGCTACTGGCGAGTATTGCCGCGAACGCGACAAAACCGATTCCATGCTGGAGGATCCGGAATGAACCCCTCGGTTCTGGTCGTCGAAGACGACACTGCGCTTTGCGAATTGCTGACCTGGAACCTTAGCGCCGAAGGCTATGACGTGCGCAGCACTGGCGACGGCGAAGAAGCCTTGCTGATGGTGCGCGAGCAGCAGCCTGACGCGATCATCCTCGACTGGATGATCGAGCAGGTGCCTGGCATCGAGGTCTGTCGCCAGTTGCGCAAGGACCGCGAGACTGCCTCGATCCCTATCGTCATGCTCACCGCGCGCGGCGAGGAGGAGGATCGCATCCGCGGCCTCAAGACCGGGGCCGACGACTATGTGACCAAACCGTTCAGCCCGCGCGAACTGATGGCGCGGGTCGAAGCGGTGCTGCGCCGCAGCCGTCCGGCGCTTTCGGGCACGACGCTGCAATTTGCCGATCTCGAGCTTGATCCGGCTTCGCACCGGGTGCGCCGCTCGGGCGAGGCGCTGCATCTCGGCCCGACCGAGTTTCGCCTGTTGCGGTATTTCATGGAACGCACTGGCCGGGTGCTGTCGCGCCAGCAGATCCTCGACGGGGTCTGGGGGATGGATTCGGACATCGACGAGCGGACGGTCGACGTTCACATCCGCCGCCTGCGCAAGGCGGTCAACCGCCCGGGAGATGCCGATCCGATCCGTACGGTCCGCTCGGCCGGCTATTCGATGGAAGTGGGCTGAGCCCGGTTGCTTGGCCTCGCGTGCCTGATCAGGCCGCGAGCAGGCTGCTGGCGGCGCGATGATCGGCCAGGGTCTCGGCAAGCACTGCCTCGAACTGCTCGGTGGCGGCAGTCCAGGAGAAGCGCGCGCCCAGCTCTGCGGCGGTGGTGCGGTCCATTGCCAGGGCCTTGTCGATCGCTGAGCCAAGATCCTCGTCGAGCGCGCCTGCCGGTCGGGCCAGGTCGCTGTCCGGCCCCCTGCCGTCTGGCCCGAGAGTGTCGATCGGGCCGGTTACCGGATAGGCAGCAACTGGCACCCCGCATGCCAGCGCCTCGATCACGACCAGCCCGAAGGTGTCGGTGAGGCTGGGAAAGACGAAGCAGTCGGCAGCGCGATAGGCCGAGGCGAGTTCCCCTCCTGCCAGCGCGCCCAGGAAGCGCGCCTCGGGAAACTGGCGCGCAAGCTGCTCGCGCGAGGGACCATCGCCCACCACGACCCTGGTTCCTGGCCGGTCAATCGCAAGGAAGGCCTCAAGGTTCTTTTCGGGCGCGACCCTGCCGACGTAGAGCAACACCGGGCCGGGCAGGCCAGTCATCGCCGCAAGCCGCGCACCCTCGGGCCGGAACAGCGAATGGTCGATGCCCCGGCTCCAGCGGCGGGTATGGGCGATGCCGCGGCTCGCCAGTTCCTTGGCGAAGCTGTCGGTTGAAACCAGAACAGCGCGGCTCGGCGCATGGAAACGGCGCATGATCGGCCAGAAGCGGTCGGCACTGATCCCGGTGCGCA
>JBIPOX010000372.1:0-3715 GCA_044378785.1 Novosphingobium sp. | reverse complement strand
TTTATAGGATCTAACTTTATAAACTACTACTCTACGAAAAATCCCGAATGTAATATTGTCAATATAGACGCAATGTACTATTGTGCTGATGTGAATAATGTAAGAGAAGAGATAAGAACGGGGTCCCGATATAAATTAGTTCGGGAAAATCTATGTACTTGCGATCTCCTAGACATACTCGGAAAACATAGTATAGATTCTGTTATACACTTTGCCGCTCAGAGCCATGTACAGAATTCCTTCACAGATTCCATACAGTATACAAGGGATAATATATTGGGTACTCATACATTGCTTGAAGCATGTAGGGTATACGGAAAGGTCGAGAAATTTATTCACGTGTCGACTGACGAGGTATACGGGGAATCGATGATTCGAGATGAAGAGACTAAAAAGACAGAAGAGAGTGTGTTATGTCCAACTAATCCATATGCGGCTACAAAAGCCGGAGCAGAGCTCATCGCACAATCGTACTACCATTCATTTAAAATGCCTATCATTATCACTCGAGGAAATAACGTATACGGTCCAAACCAATATCCGGAGAAACTTATACCAAGGTTCATTAAACTACTCAAAGAGGGAAGGAAGGTTACCATACAGGGAGATGGGAGCAACGTCAGGGCATTCCTACATGTACTTGATGTATGTTCTGCTTTCTCACTCATCCTTGAAAAGGGAGTTGTGGGAGAGATATACAACATAGGGAGTGATGACCATTCCGAGGTTAGTGTAATGACTGTTGCGGAAACTGTTATAAGAATGATAAAGAATACCAGTAATTACGGTGAATGGATTGAGTATATAGAGGATCGTCCTTTCAATGATAAGAGGTATTATATAAGTAATGAAAAGTTAAAAAATCTTGGATGGGAAATAAGAGTGAATTTTCTAGACGGGCTTCAAAAACTCATTTAATGATATAACATAGATCATTAAATGTTTCTAATATACGGAGGTAATGGTTGGATCGGACAAAAGATAGTAAAGATTCTACAAGATACAGGAAAGGAGTTTATTGTGTCTGGGGAAAGAGCTGACAATATCAAGGCAGTAGAGGAAGAGATATTGAGGGTTAAACCATCAAATGTGATATGTCTGCTGGGCAGAACACACGGAACACACGAAGGAGAATATATACCTACAATAGATTATCTTGAGAAGAAAGGAAAAATAAACGAAAATGTCAGGGATAATCTGTTTTGCCCGATAGCACTTGCTTTTCTTTGCAAAAAGTATAATACACATCTTACATATCTTGGAACTGGTTGTATCTTTACATATGAGGATGGTAAAATGAGTTTTACAGAGGAAGACCAACCCAACTTCTTCGGATCTTCATACTCAGTTGTAAAGGGATACACAGACAGACTTATGCACATGTTCGATAACGTCTTGAACGTTCGTATAAGAATGCCTATATCATCTGACGTAAGCCCTCGTAACTTCATAGTCAAGCTCCTCAAGTACAAGAAGATATGTAGTATACCAAACTCAATGACAGTCTTGGACGAACTTCTTCCCATTATGTGTGATATTGCAGAAAAAAAGGAGGTTGGGACTATAAATCTTACAAATCCGGGTACAATTGAGCATTCAGAGATACTAGATATGTACAAGGAAATTGTCGATCCAAACTTCACGTATGAGTTATTTTCTTATGAGGAACAGATGAAGGTTATAGCATGTGATAGAAGCAATAATGAACTTGATTCTTCCTACTTATGTTCTAAGTACTTAGTTAAAAATATAAAAGACAGTATTCGAAGTATAATGGAGCATAACAAGTTAGTTTAAAGATATCACTTGTATTAAAAATGTTCGCAATCACACAACGTAGAACAAGTATTTTTAATATTTTAAATACAAAAAAATACTGCAAAATGAATGGTTATATGTTCATAGACTTTTCCAGTATCTCAGATGTATTGGAAAAGTGTAGATCACTGAATATACATTACTTAATGTTCCTAGAAGGGAATAATGTAGTAAAAGATAAAAATTTTAAATTTGAGTCTATTGTAAAAGCCAATGGTATATTTACTATTTATATGTGTGGAGTAGAAGGCGAAAAATATGCAAATACGGATGTCATTATTTTTGATATGAATAATAGTTATATGAGCTGTTTGATAGATTTTTGGAAAGAAAACCCCAATAAAGGGCTATTTGAACTCGAAATTTCGAACCAATTACCGATAGCTGTATATGTTAATAACAAATTTAATTATGAGGGAAGGTTCATAGTAAACATGGGAAATAAAAAAATCACTAAAAAACAAATGGACATTGTCTTTAATTTCAAATATATTGTTTATTGTAGCCCTACAGAAGTATCAAAATTTTATGATTTTAACGTAAGGGTAATATCAGGTAATATGTATGAATATTTAACTATAAATAAAGATGAGTGGAAAGATCTTTCCTATATAGTTTTCGCAATATCATCAGAAGGATGTAAGATTAACTATGACTTAGATTTATATCATGACGACATTATACTTTCAGAAAATTTTATTTGTGTTAAGCCTGTAGTAGTTCAAAAATTAATAGATATGAAGCCAACAAATCAAGTAAAATGGCTTGAAAGAAACGCTATAAATTTTGGTTTTTCTGTAGAGCATTCAAGTAGTTATATAAATATCACAGATGACTTAGATACAGATTTTTATGAATATAATTACGGCAAACAACCCACGTACGATAGTTTAATTCAAAAATACCTAGATGGTAAGTATAGAGGAGACGAAGGACTTTACCTATCATTAGAAAAAGGCAAAACTACCCAAAAAATAGATTTTAACGTAATAGGATATTTCAATGGAACTTTTGGTTTAGCCACGAACTCTAGAAGTATATATTCCGCATTGGAATATGATTTCCCTACAACTATTGCAGTTAATACATCCGTTCCATGGCATAATTTTTCATTTAAATTCGACGCAAATTACAAGGTAGATTCTGATAATAGTATTAATATTTTTTGTTTAAACTACAACGAACACATAGATTATGTTACAAAAAAATTCTTTGGGAACTCGGTTGGAAAAATAAATACAGTTGTTTGGGCATCCGAGACTGAAAAGTGTCTTACTAATGTGAGAGTTTACGAGAAGTATTTTTCGAAAATATTTGCGGTTAGTAATTATTGTGCTAAATCATATGTCAACACCAATGTGGATATAGATAAAGTTTTACCTTTATGTATACCTTCTTTCACAAAAATTAAAACAAATGAACAACTATACGACGATAATAAATTTTACGTCGGTTTTATATTCGATTTTTGTAGTTCTCTTAGCCGTAAAAATCCATTGGATTCGATAAAGGTCTTTGAAGAGGCATTCGAAGATGTGGATGAAGCCGTTTTCATTTTGAAATATATAAACAAGGATAGATCTAGCGAAGATTATAAAAAACTAAGGGATGCGATAGACAATTCTCCGCAGAAGCACAAGATAATAGAAATAGACAAACATATGCCAGATATTAATGCCCTATATAATACCTTCAATGTGTATATATCTCTTCATAGATCAGAAGGATCTGGGTTAACCATGATGGATGCTATCTATAATAATATACCTGTAATATGTACAGATTATTCCGGAAACAAGGATTTTTGTAATAAGTATAATTCTTATCTAGTTGACTGTGAGATGGTTCCAATTCCTAATTTGGATATAAATTATTCACATTATGGATAGTTAGGCTA
>JBIPOX010000194.1:0-4072 GCA_044378785.1 Novosphingobium sp. | reverse complement strand
CATGTCCACCTTAACCTCCGTGCTGGTGCCGCTCTTGTCCGGGCTGACGGGCGCAATTGTCAGCTATGCGCTCGCACGCCTGGCTGCGCGGCCCGCTACGCCGGATCGGAGCGGCTGGCGGCACGTCCGGCCTGGCCCGATGCATTGGACCGGCTGCATCCTTGCCGGCGGGCTGGTCGGACTGATGGGCTACATCGGGTTGTTCGTGGGGTCTTCGCGCCCTGACGCTGAGTTCCAGATGCAGGTGATGTACGGCCTGCTGGTGGCCTTTGCTATTGGCGGCGCAGCATGCACATGGCAGATGCGCCTGATCGCCCGCAGGGCCGTCTCGTTTCGGGGCAAGCAGATCGCCTTTTGCGACGATCGCCGCCAACGGGTGGTGCGTCACTTCGCGGAAATCGCGGAAATGCGCAATTCCTGGTTGTACGGCATAACGATCCGCTTCAGCAACGGGACGTCCTTGCGGTTGGATCCGAATGCTGTGGCCAGTGCCGACTTGTGCGAAAGAATCATGTCAGAGGGACAGCAGTGATACTCAGTCCGCGAAGGGGTCCCTGACCAGGATCGTATCGTCTCGTTCCGGACTCGTCGAGACCAGTGCGACCGGACACTCGATCAGCTCCTGCACGCGCTGAATGTACTTGATCGCCTGTGCCGGCAGATCGGCCCATGAGCGAGCTCCGGCAGTTGTGTCGCTCCAGCCATCCATCTCTTCATAGATCGGCTCGACCATGGCCTGATCGGCGGCGTGGCTGGGTAAATAGTCGAGCACAGTGCTCGATCCATTCGGGCCGCCAAGCCGATAGCCGGTGCAGATCCGCACTGTCTCGAACCCGTCGAGCACGTCGAGCTTGGTCAGCGCGATCCCGGTAACCCCGGAAATCGCGCAGGACTGGCGCACCAGCACCGCGTCGAACCAGCCGCAGCGCCGCTTGCGCCCGGTAACGGTGCCAAATTCGTGCCCGCGCTCGCCAAGCCGCTGGCCTACCTCGTCCTCAAGCTCGGTCGGGAACGGGCCTGACCCGACCCGGGTGGTGTAGGCCTTGACGATGCCCAGCACGAAACCCGTCGCCGACGGACCGAGACCTGAGCCGCTCGCCGCTGTACCGCTCACCGTGTTCGAGCTGGTGACAAAGGGATAGGTGCCATGATCGACATCGAGCAGCACGCCTTGCGCGCCCTCGAACAGGATGCGCGCACCTGCCCGCTTGACCGTGTTGAGCCGTTTCCACACCGGCTGCGCGAATTGCAGCACGAAGGGCGCGATCGCGCGCAGTTCGGCGAGCAGGGCCTCGCGATCGACCGGAGGCTGGCCGAACCCGGCGCGCAAGGCATCGTGATGCGCGCACAGCCGGTCCAGTTGCGAGCCGAGCGCATCGAGGTGGGCAAGATCGCACACCCGGATCGCGCGGCGACCGACCTTGTCCTCATAGGCCGGGCCAATTCCGCGCCCGGTCGTGCCGATCTTGCCTGCGCCTGCTGCCGCCTCGCGCAGGCCATCGAGTTCGCGGTGGATTGGCAGGATTAGCGGGCAATTGTCGGCAATCGCAAAGTTGTCCTGCGAGATCGCTACTCCCTGTGCCTCAAGCTTGGAGATTTCTTCCTTGAGGTGCCAAGGATCGAGCACCACGCCGTTGCCGATGATCGAGAGCGTACCGCGCACGATGCCTGAGGGAAGCAAAGAGAGTTTGTAGGTGGTTCCGTCGACGACCAGCGTGTGTCCGGCGTTGTGGCCGCCCTGGAAGCGCACGACCGCATCGGCGCGGCTCGCCAGCCAGTCAACGATCTTGCCCTTGCCCTCATCGCCCCACTGGGCACCGATGACGGTGACATTTGCCATGGATAGAGTCCCTCATCCTGCCAGGAAAATCCACAAACGCCCTTCGACAGGACTCGGCGTCAGGGATGGGACGGGAGCGGACCGATAAGGCCGCTTTTCGGAAGGCGCTCTAGCCACGGTCCAGGGGCAGGTCAAGCAGGCCGGATCGCGAACGTCCGCGATCCTGCGCGACAATTTGTGACGCAGCGGTTCACCAGGGATTTAGGTGACCAGGCGCAATCGGGTCGCGGGCGAGCGGACAACATGAGGCATTCGGATGCAAAAGACCCTTACCCTGATGGCGGCAAGTCTTGCCGTTGCGACGCTAGGCATGGCTCAGGCCGCCTCTGGCGAGAGCTGGCGCGATCGCATCGAGCAGCGCCGCGCCGAGAGCGCGGCGACCTCTGCCGACAATGACCCGACGCGAGCGATCGCGGGCGCGACTGTGCTGACTTACGGCACCCATGCCGACCAGCGCATCTTGCTCTATCCCGCCCCGGATCGCGCCAAGCGCCCGCCGTTGGCGATCTATGTCCACGGCGGCGGCTGGCAGCGCGGCAATCCGGAAATGGTCGACGCCAAGCCCGCCTGGTTCAACGGGCATGGCTGGGCCTTCGCCTCGGTCGGTTACCGCATGCTGCCCGATCATCCGGTCGAGGAGCAGGCGCGCGATGTCGGCCGCGCCATTGCCCACTTGCGCGGTGAAGCCGCCCGGCTGGGCTACGATCCCGACCGTATCCTGCTGCTTGGCCATAGCGCCGGGGCGCACCTGACCGCGCTTGTGGCAACGGATCCGGGTTACGCTGGCGAACACTTTGCCGCGATCAAGGGCGCCTTGCCAATCGATGGCGCGGGCTACGATGTTGCCGCGCAACTGGCAAAAGGCGGGCTGATGACGCGGCGGATCTACCAACCCGCCTTCGGCGATGATCCAGCCCGCCACGCGGCGCTTTCCCCGATCGCCCATGTCGGCAAACCCGATGTCGCGGCGTGGCTGCTGCTCTATGCCAAGGAACGCAAGGATTCGCGCGAGCAGAACCGCAATCTCGGCGACAGCCTGCGCAGCGCCGGGGCAAGCGTCCGGGTACTGGCGGTCGACAACGACGGCAGGCGCCAGATGCAAGCGCACAGGGAGATCAACGAGGCCTTTGGCACGCGCGGTTTCGCCGCCAATGCCGAGGTCGAGGCGCTGATGCGCCTGGTCGAGGGGCGCGGAGCGTTAACCACTTCGCTCCGTTAAACCCCGCGCTCATTAGGGGGATATCAACCTCATTTTCGTAAACAGTGTGGCCGAAAAGTGAATCGACGCAGGTTTGGCCAAGGAGTTGCGCGCGACAGATGGGCGCGAGAAGTTTCTTTAAGGGTCTCACGGACCGGTCAGGCGCGGGCGCTTTTCCCGCGGGCGCAGACCTGCCCGACACAGTCATCAAGCCCAGCGACACCAAGGCGCGGCTCGGCGTGCTGGAAGATTTCGAGAAGGCCGGATTTGGCTGGCTCTGGGCGAGCGATCCCGAGGGTCGGCTGATCTACATCTCCGAGAGCGCGGTCCAGAGCACCGGAAAGCAGCCGCTTGATATTCTTGGGAAACACCTGACCGAGCTGTTCGAGACCGATCCCGACAATCCCGACGAGCGTTCAGACCGACCGTTCAAGTTTCAGCTAAGCGCGCGCAGCCGGATCGTCGATCTCGTCGTGCGCTTTGCGCTGGGCAAGTCGCGGCACGAGGCCAAGCAGACCTGGTGGTCGTTCTCCGCCCAGCCCAACATCGATTCGTCCGGAAGCTTCAAGGGCTATCGCGGGATCGCCAAGGACGTCACCGTCGAATACGAGCGCAAGCTGATGGATTCGCGGCTGGCGGAATACGACTCGCTAACCGGCCTCGCCAATCGCCACCGCATGCACAAGCGGCTCGATTCGCTGTTGCCCGCCTATCTTGCGACCAAGCGCAGCTGCGCGGTGATGATGCTCGATCTCGACCGCTTCAAGCATGTTAACGACTCGCTTGGCCACCAGGCGGGCGACGACCTGCTCAAGCAAGTGGCCGACCGGCTGCAGCGCATCGTTCTCGACCGGGGCGAGATCGGGCGGCTTGGCGGTGACGAATTCCAGATCATCCTGCCCGATGCCGACGATCGCGGCAGCCTGGGCGAACTGGCCGAAAAGATCATCCAGATGCTCTCGCAGCCCTATTCGCTGGGAGAAGAGCGCGCCACGATCGGTGCCTCGGTTGGCATCGCCATCGCACCTTACGAC
>JBIPOX010000192.1:0-4085 GCA_044378785.1 Novosphingobium sp. | reverse complement strand
TTGCGCCGCTGCCTGCGGCTGAAGGACCTGGTGAAGGGGCTGCCGTGCTGCTCTCTGCCGGAGCGACTGGCGCGGCCGCTCCGCATCCGGCGAGCACGAGCGCGACAAGCGCGAGCACGGTATTGCGGGCCATCTGACATTTCCTCTCGCGAAACCGGTCGGTCCCCGGCTAGAGACGCCTGCATCATGACCGACAAGCACGCACTGATCCAGCCCGATCGCGGACAACCGGCAAGAGCCATCCATCTGGTCGACAAGCAGGGCCTCGACGCATTGGTGAAATCGCTCGCCGCGCCGCAACGCGCCGCGCTTGCCGCGCACAAGTTCGAGGCGGACGCAGGCCAATATGTGGTCGTGCCCGACAGTGACGACTGGTTCGTGGTTGCAGGCGTGACCAATCCAGCGAACCTGACCAGCTGGTGCATGGCCAAGCTTGCCGAGAGCCTGCCGGCAGGAACCTACCGCCGCGCCGGAGGCGAGCCAGGCATGGCAATGCATGGCTGGGTGAGCGCGCAATACCGCTTTGCCCGCTACCTGTCCGAGAACAAGGCCGAGGGTCCGCGCGTGCTGCTGAGCGGCGAGGCCAAGGCGATCGGCCCGGCTCTGGCCGAGGCGCGCGCGGTCAATTGGGTGCGTGATCTGGTCAACACGCCCGCCGAGGACATGGGTCCGGCCGAGCTCGAGGCCGAAGCCGAAACGCTCGCCAAGGCGCATGGCGGCCAGATCAAGGTCACCCGCGGCGACCTGCTCGAACGCGAGTTCCCGATGGTCCACATGGTAGGCCGGGCGGCGGGGCGCAGCCAAGCACCGCGCATGATCGAACTGGAATGGGGCAATGCCGCGCACCCGCGCCTCGCCGTGATCGGCAAGGGCGTCACCTTCGATTCGGGCGGGCTCGACATCAAGCCGGGCTCGGGCATGCTGCTGATGAAGAAGGACATGGGCGGTGCGGCCCATGCCCTGGCGCTCGCCGGGCTGGTAATGGAAGCCCGGCTTCCGGTGCGCCTGCACCTGCTCGTCCCGGCAGCCGAGAACGCGATTGCAGGCAATGCCTTCCGGCCCGGCGACGTGCTGCGCTCGCGCAGCGGGCTGAGTGTCGAGATCACCAACACCGACGCGGAGGGCCGGCTGCTGCTGGGCGACGCGCTGACCCGCGCCGGCGAGGAAAACCCCGAACTGGTGATCGATTTCGCCACCCTGACCGGCGCGGCGCGCTCGGCACTGGGGCCGGACCTGCCTGCCCTGTTCGCGAGGCGCGACGAGACCGCGCAGGCGCTGCTCGCCGCCGGGCTCGCCCATGACGATCCGTGCTGGCAGCTGCCGCTGCACGATGCCTACCGCGAATGGCTCAAGTCCGACATCGCCGACATCATGAACTCCCATGCCAACGCCTTCGCGGGAGCCAGCGTGGCCGCGCTGTTCCTCGACCGGTTCTTGCCCGAAGGCGTCGATTGGGCCCATTTCGATACCTTCGCCTGGCGGCCCGTGGCCAAGCCGGGTCGGCCCAAGGGCGGCGAAGCGTTGGGCCTGCGCGCCGCCTGGCACATGCTGAGGGCGCGTTATGCGTAAACTTGCGTTAGCTTCATGGCCCGTATAAGCGCCCCGATCTTCGCTTTTGGGGATGGCGAGCCGGTGACCTCGACCGACGATTACCTGCGCAACGACGCGCCGCACGGTGAGCTGAAGCTTGCCGGGCCGAGCGTTTGCCCGGACGGCCGGACCCTGCCGGTGCGCGGCGATCTGGCGCATATACGCCTCGCCGGCGTGCATTTCGTGCCACACTATGCCGTGCCGATGACATATCTGGTCGGCCCGGGCGGCGCAGTGGTGCGGGCAGGTGAGAGCAAGGACGCCGAAGCGCTGGCGAGGCTTGCGGCGGGTGCGCGTTTCGACGTGCTCGACGTGGCGGGCAGCTGGGCCTGGGGCGAAGTGATGGGCGGCAAGGCACCGGTGGTCGGCTATGTCCTGCTCACCGAGATTGCAGCCGCAGGCGCATGATCCAAACAGTCTTCATCGATGGCGCGGCAGGCACCACCGGGCTCGAGATCGCCGAACGGCTCGCCGGACGCAGCGAATTCGCTCTTGTCATTCTCGACGAGGAGCGGCGCAAGCAAGACGCCGCCCGCGCCGAGGCGATCAACGATGCTGATTTCGTCATCCTGTGCCTGCCCGACGAGGCAGCGCAACAGGCCGTGGCGATGATCCGCAATGACCGGACCCGAGTAATCGATGCCTCGAGCGCGCACCGCGTCGCGCCTGGCTGGACCTATGGCTTTCCCGAAGTGACCGGGCGCGACAAGGTTGCCCAGGCCATGCGGGTGAGCAACCCCGGTTGCTATCCCACCGGCTTCATCGCGCTGCTCGCGCCGCTTGTGCGCAAGGGGCTGCTGCCTTCGGACTGGCCCTATGTCTGCCACGCGGTCTCGGGCTATTCCGGCGGCGGCAAGCCGTTGATCGCCCGGTTCGAGCAGGACCGCGACATTGCCTGGCGCGGCTATGGCCTCTCGCTGGGCCACAAGCATGTGCCCGAAATGCGCGAGCATGTCGGCCTCAAGCACGCGCCGCTGTTCGCCCCTGCGGTGATCCCGGCGCATCGCGGGATGGTCGTCGAGGTGCCGCTGGCGCTCGAGCAAATGGAGCGCGTTGCCCCGGTCGATGGGCTGCGCGATTGCCTCGTCGATTTCTACGACAACAGCCCGGTCGTCTCGGTCACCACCGAAACCCCCGACGAGCTGCTGCTGCGCGGCTCGATGGCCGCATCGGACAGGCTCGATCTTTTCATCTTCGGCTCGCGTGACGGCACCCAGGCGCGGCTCGTCGCCATGCTCGACAACCTCGGCAAGGGAGCGAGCGGAGCGGCTGTGCAGAACCTCAACCTGATGGCTGGCCTGCCCGAAACGGCGGGGCTGCGGCTCGGCTGATTCCAGCCAGAGCGCCCGATACCCTTGGGTCAATCCAAGACGGTTTGCCTATATTTTAGGCAATATCTGCTCAATTGTTGATCACGGCCAGTCGCCAGGCCAGGTCCCCAACGACCGCTCCAAAGCGGCACGCGCACCGGATCGTTGATTCCGCTCTTTTCGCGGCGCGCGCCATGGCCTATCCGGGCATTGCGTGCCTCTGGCACGATTCTTGTTTTGGTTGTTTGACGAACAAGACGTTGTTCGACGAACAAGACATGGCCCGGCCGCAACCGACCCGAAGCCGTGCACTAGGAAACGTTACAGCGTGAAGAAGATCGAAGCGATCATCAAACCGTTCAAGCTCGATGAAGTGAAGGAGGCGCTGCACGAAGTCGGCGTGTCCGGCATTACCGTGACCGAAGCCAAGGGCTTCGGGCGCCAGAAGGGCCACACCGAGCTCTATCGCGGCGCCGAATATGTCGTCGATTTCCTGCCCAAGGTAAAACTCGAAGTGGTCGTTTCCGACGCACTGGCCGATCGCGTGGTCGAAGCGATCTCCGGCGCGGCGCAGACCGGCCGGATCGGCGACGGCAAGATCTTCGTCATTCCCATCGAAAGCGCAGTGCGCATCCGCACCGGGGAGCGCGACGACGCGGCTGTCTGAATTTTCCGGGCGCTGGCGCCTGGCGCCGCGTCCAGCGGGAATGGGCCTACCGGGGGCCGGGCCCATTTCCGAAACCCTTCACCCCTCTCGCCCTTTCCGGCAGGCAAGGGTCAAACTGGAGAACATTGAATGGCAAGTGCAAAGGACGTCCTGAAGCGGATCAAGGACGAGGAAATCGAGTGGGTCGACCTGCGCTTCACCGATCCCAAGGGCAAGTGGCAGCACCTCACCATGGTCGCCAGCGTCATGGGCGAGGACGAGCTTGAGGACGGCCTGATGTTCGACGGCTCCTCGATCGAGGGCTGGAAGGCGATCAACGAATCCGACATGATCCTCAAGCCCGATCTCGACGCGGTCTATGTCGATCCGTTCAGCGCGACGCCGATGATGATCCTGTTCTGCGACATCGTCGAGCCCAGCTCGGGCGAGCTCTATTCGCGCGATCCGCGTTCGACCGCCAAGCGCGCCGAGGCTTTCGTCAAGTCGGGCGGCTTTGGCGACACCGTCTATGTCGGCCC
>JBIPOX010000336.1:0-2660 GCA_044378785.1 Novosphingobium sp. | reverse complement strand
GGACGACCACATCAATGTCGGCTCGGGCAGCGACATCGCCATCCGCGACCTTGCCGCGCTGGCGGCCAAGGTCGTCGGTTTCGAGGGTGCGATTGTCACCGATACCAGCAAGCCCGACGGCACGCCGCGCAAGCTGATGGACGGATCGCGGCTCGCTGGCTTGGGCTGGTCGCCGCGTATCGCACTGGAGGAAGGGATCGCTGGAGCCTACCGTGCGTTCCTCGAAGGCGAAGGTCGAAACCTGCTCTGACCCGGTTTCCGACTGGCAAGCTTCAGGTTATCGACTGCTGATGGCGCAAGCATTCCCTCCCGAGTTCCTGCTGGTCGCCGCTGGCGCGCTTGCTCCCGATGACGAGCTCAAGCATCGTGCCACTACCCTGGTGCAGGCTGGACTGGATTGGGAACAGGTGCGGCTTCAGGCTGGCTACCACTCGGTTCTCGGCATGATTGGGGATCGGTTTGCGCGCCATGCGCCCGGCCTTGTGCCCGACTGGCTGGCCGATGCGGCCCGCGAGGAGTTGACCGGCAATCTCGCGCTGCAAACCGCACAGGCACATCACACGGCGCGCATTGTCGAGGGCCTCGCGCAGAGCGACGTTCGGGCAATCGTGCTCAAGGGCGTTCCGCTTGCCCGCAGGGTCTATCCCGAAAACCCGCAATGGCGCTTTACCGGCGACATCGACCTGCTGATCGACTTTGCCGATCTTGCCGTGGCCGACAAAGTGCTGCGCGCTGGCGGGCATCGGCGCACCCGGCCCGACGAGGCCATGCTTGCGAAACTCGGGCCTAAGTTGCTTGCCCGTTTCGCCAAGGATTACGACTACACCAGCGCCGACGGAGCCCACCATGTCGAACTGCCTCCGATCGTGCCTGCGACATGGGTCCCGTGCTGGCTGTCGGCCGGTTCGGTGATGCCCGAGGTGCCACCCCGAAAGGATTCGAAGGGACGGTTGTCGTTGTCTCGGAAATCCCATCCGAACAGGTCATCGACGAAACCATTGCCGTCATTGTCGAGGCCGGCCGGAATTTCCTTCTGGTTGATCCAGATATTAAGATAGAGATCGGGATGAAGCGGATCGACGCCAGTGTCGATCAGGCCTACCACCGTCCGCATCGAGCCGACCTTGCCGTCCGCAGAGATGTCGGATCGGCCCCAGACGACGTCGGCATGCGAACCGAACGAATTGCTGAAAGCGCCGATGCCGTCGCCGCTGGGGCCATACATGCCCCACAGCGCGCCGTTGCCATATTGGGTATCGGTGCTGACCAGCGATGCGCTGACCCTTGAATCGAATTCCACCATTTCGACGCCCGGTCTGCCCCTCAGGGCAGTCACGGTCGCCTCGCGGTCGGGCGAGTCCGGGAACGACAGCAGATAGACGCCGCCGCTCGCTCCGGTCAGGGCCGGGTCCTCGAAGGCTAGGCGGTTCTCGATCCTGCCGCCCTGCGTTGTCGCGAAGCTGGCGAGTGCTTGCTCGGTCACGCCCAAGCTGACCTGGACAATCACTTCGAAGCGGTCGTTTGGCGCATTGAGCGACAGGAACACGGCCTGCTCCAGCGGCCTTACCGTTGGCAGCGATGCGGCCTGTTCGGGCGGCGCGAGAATTGTCAGGCGGCTTGTGCTGGTCACGGATGCAAACCCCTGTTGCCGATATTCGACCCCTCGCCATTGTCGGCTAATTTGCCCGGCGCGACAAGTGGCCGCGTGCAAGGTTCCAGCCCCTTGCTCTGGATGCACGCAGCGGCGATCATCATCGCGCGCGGATTTCACCGAGCTTGCGTTCCCATTGCAGTGCATGAGTTACGATCGTGTCGAGATCGGCGAAGCGGGGCTGCCAGGGCAGCGTCGCCTTGATCCGCGCATTGTCGGAAATCAGCGCGTCGGGATCGCCCGCGCGGCGGCCTTCCATCTGGCGCACGACCTTGCGGTTGGTCACCCGGTCGACCGCGTCGAGCACTTCGAGCACCGAAAAGCCGCGCCCGTAGCCGCAGTTCATGGTCAGCGAGGTCTGCGGCTGCGCGATCAGCGCTGCAAGCGCCAGGACATGCGCGTCGGCAAGGTCGGAGACGTGGATATAGTCGCGCACCCCGGTGCCGTCGGGCGTGGCGTAATCGGTGCCGAACACGCTGACGGCCTCGCGCTTGCCCAGTGCCGCCTCGACCGCGACCTTGATCAGGTGGGTCGCCCCGGCAGTCGATTGCCCGGTCCGGGCCTCGGGATCGGCGCCTGCAACATTGAAATAGCGCAGCGCGCAATAGTTGAGCGGGTGCGCGGCGGCGATGTCGGCGAGCATCAGCTCGGTCATCAACTTGGAGGTGCCATAGGGATTGATCGGGCGGCGCGGCGTGTCCTCGCGCACTGGCGAGTGCTCGGGAATGCCATAGGTCGCTGCGGTCGAGCTGAAGATCACGTGCGGTACGCCCGCTTCGACCGCAGCGGCGAGCAGGGCGCGGGTCTTCACCGTATTGTTGAGGTAGTACTTTAGCGGGTCCTCGACCGATTCGGGCACCACCACCGATCCAGCGAAATGCATGATCGCACGGGTGCCCTGCTCGGCGAAAATGCGTGCGAGCAGCGCCTCGTCGGCAATGTCGCCCTCGTAGAAAGGCACGCCTTCAGGCACGGCAAAGCGGAAGCCGGTCACCAGATTGTCGATTAC
>JBIPOX010000190.1:0-4102 GCA_044378785.1 Novosphingobium sp. | reverse complement strand
GCCTGCCGGATCCACCAGGTGGCGTAGGTCGAGAACTTGTAGCCGCGGCGGTATTCGAACTTGTCGACTGCCTTCATCAGGCCGATGTTGCCTTCCTGGATCAGGTCAAGGAACTGCAACCCGCGATTGGTGTATTTCTTGGCGATCGAGATGACGAGGCGCAGGTTCGCCTCGACCATTTCCTTCTTGGCGATGCGCGCCTCGCGTTCCCCCTTCTGGACCATGTTGACGATCCGCCGGAACTCGGGGAGCGCCATGCCGGTCGCGGCGGCAATATCGGAAACCTCGGCCCGGATCCGTTCGACGGTGTCGACCTCGGCCTCGGCGAAAGCGGCCCACTTCTTGTCCTTGCCGGCCATCTCGGCCATCCAGCCGTCGTCAAGCTCGCGCCCGACATAGGCGCCCAGGAAATCGGAGCGCTTGACCTTGTGGCGCTCGGCAAGGCGCAGCATCTGGCCGCTCAGCGCAGTCAGCCGCCGGTTGAAGGCGTAGAGGTTATCGACCAGGAATTCGATCTTGGTGGCGTGGAACTGCACGGACTCGACCTGCGCGGTCAGGTCCTCGCGCAGCTGCTGGTACTTCTTTTCCTTGGCGGCAGGAAATTCGTTGCCCAGGCCCAACGCGTCGAGCCGTTCGGCCTGGACTTTCTCGAAGGTCTTGAACAACTGGGTGATCAGCGCGAACTTTTCCAGTGCCTCGGGCTTGAGCTGCGCTTCCATCTGCGCGAGGCTGAGGGTGTTGTCCTCCTCCTCGTCCTCGACAGGACGCTTGGCGCGACGCTCGATCTGGTCATCGTCCTCGTCTTCGGAGGTTTCCTCCTCCTCTTCCTCGATCTCGTCTTCTTCCTTGTAGGAAGGACCGGCGGTTTCCTCGGAAATCTCGCCGCTGTCGTCTTCCTCGCCTTCCTCCATCTTGTCGACCGGCGGCTCTTTCGAGAGCATGGCGTCGAGATCGAGGATCTCGCGCAGTTGCATCTCGCCGTTGTTGAGCGCCTCGGACCACATGATGATGGCATGGAAGGTGATCGGGCTTTCGCAAAGGCCCAGGATCATCATGTCGCGCCCGGCCTCGATCCGCTTGGCGATGGCGATTTCGCCCTCGCGGCTTAGCAGTTCGACCGCGCCCATTTCGCGCAGGTACATCCGCACCGGATCGTCGGTGCGTTCGATGACTTCTTTTTTCTTCGTCTCGGTGGGCCGCGAGGGGGCCGAGCCATCGTCGTTGGAATCGATTTCGTCGGGGCCGTCGTCCTCGTCGTCGTCCTGCGCGTCCTCGTCGTTCTCGACGATGTTGACGCCCATTTCCGAGATCGCGGCCATGATGTCCTCGATCTGGTCGGGGCTCATCTGGTCGGAAGGCAGCGCCTCGTTGAGCTCGTCAACCGTGATCACGCCGCGACGCTTTGCGCGCGCGATCAGCTTTTTGACCGATGCTTCGTTGAGGTCGATGAGCGGCGCGTCGTTGCCGTCTGCCTTGTCGCCATGGATGTCTTCGTTCTTTTCGAGCTTCATTCTACCGCCATTTTGTTGAGGCCCGCGCCGGAAGAACCAGCATGCTCACGCCCCCTGTGATGCCGCTTCTTGCCTGCTTTCGGCCAATTTGCCCGCCATGTGCACGAGCCGCCGATCAAATTCCAGTTTTCTCTTCAACAGCCGCTGCTGCTCTGCATAGGCTTCATCCGAGAGTTCTTGCTCCAGTCGGGCGGTGGCTTCGGCAAGCGCCCGCTCCAGCGCGGGACGCTCGATCAGCAGTTCAACCGCCTGAGACAACTCCTTCGATGCGCTTTGGGGCGAAGCGCCTTCGCCCAGGAAACCGAACCGCAGCCCGGAATACTCGCGAGCTTGCGGGGCGGCCATGCCGTTACTCGTCAATATGGTGGACATGTCCGCGCTTTCAAGCTTTCCGGCGGTTTCGCACCAGTCCAGCAAAGGGCCGAAACGGGCGTCGAGGCCAGGCGTTCGGGCAAGCGCATCGGCGTGGCGGGCGATCTCGCCGGGCCAGCGCAGCAGGCCGGCGATAACTGCGGCGGCAAGACCGTCGCGCGATCCACCTTGCGAATTGCGGCGCAGCCGTGCCGCATTGGCGGGGGAGGGGCGCAACGGCAAGGGTGCGCCGCGCCGGAAACCGGTCCGCTCCTCCCTCGGCGGAAAGGCATAGGCCGAGAAGCGCTGGAGCAATTCGCGCCGATAGAGCGCACGGATGTCCTGATCGGCGATGGCATCGACATGGGCAAGCAGCCGTGCTTTCAGCCCCGCCTTGTCCTCGGGCGTGGCGAGCGGGGCGGCATCGCGTTCGGCCAGCCACAAGGCATCGTCCATGCTGTGCGCACTCTCAAGCAGCCCTTCCATCGCTGCGTTGCCTTTCTGGCGGACGAGATCGTCGGGATCGAGCCCGGCTGGCAGCGGCACGATCCGCAGCGAATGGCCAGGCCGCAACATCGGCAGCGCTCGCCCGATCGCGCGCATCGCTGCGCGCTGGCCTGCCGCGTCGCCATCGAAACACAGCACCGGGCTTTCCACCTGCCGCCACAGCAGCTCGATCTGCGCCTCGGTGAGCGCGGTGCCCATTGGCGCGACGCATTCCTCGATCCCTGCCACGGCCAGCGCGACGACGTCCATATAGCCTTCGACCACAATCAGCCGTCCTGACTTGCGCGCGGCAGGCGCGGCCAGATGCAGGTTGTAGAGCGTGCGGCCCTTGTCGAACAAGGGCGTATCGGGCGAGTTCAGGTATTTGGGGGCGTCCTTGCCGGCACCGTCCAGAATGCGCCCGCCAAAGGCGATCACCCGCCCGCGCGCATCGCGGATCGGCAGCATCAGGCGGCTGCGAAAGCGGTCGTAGGGTTCCTTTTCCTCGACAACGATGCGCAGCCCCGCTTCGATCAGCATGGCGTCGGGAAAGCGGGAAAGCGCGGTCTTGAGCGCCTGACGGTCTTCAGGAGCATAGCCAAAGCCGAAACGATCGGCGGTCTCGCGGCTGATGCCCCGCTTGTCGAGATAGGCGCGCGCCGCCTGTCCGCCGGGGCCATGCAGGTTCGCCACGAACCAGTCCTGCGCTGCCTGCATGACATCGTGCAGGGTATCGCGCTTTTCCGCGGCCTTTGCAGCGCGCGGATCGGGCGCGGGCACTTCCATCCCGGCTTCGGCGGCAAGTTCCTTGATCGCGTCCATGAAGGCAAGGCCGCGCTGATCGGTCATCCAGCGGATGACATCGCCATGCGCGCCGCAGCCGAAGCAGTGGTAGAAGCCCTTTTCGTCGTTGACCGTGAAGCTGGGCGACTTCTCGTTGTGGAAGGGGCAGCACGCCTTCCACTCGCGCCCTGCCCGGGTGAGCCTCGTCGTGCGCTGAATAACGCCCGAAAGCGTCACCCGCGCGCGCAGGTCGTCAAGCCATTGGGGTGAGAGTGCCACGCGCAGCTTCTAACCGGTTCTCGCGGTGTGCTCAACCGAGCCAGTGGCGAAGTCCCCCGCCAAATTTGGTTCTGTGGACAGACACGCCGCCAAGGCAAGGTTTCGCTTTCAAACGCGGATAATCGCGATAAAGTGTCAGGTTCGGTCGCGGGGGGCGGCAAGAAGGCAAAACAAGCGACCGTAATCCGATAATTTACAGCTCCGCCTCTCGGATAACAGGAGGGTAGAAGATGCTGAATAAATTAGGCTCGCTGGCGCGGGCGCTCGGAATTTTGTTGGCCGTCGTGGCGGGTTTCGTCGCGCTGGGCAATCTCAATACCGCTCTGGTCATTCTGGTTCTCGGGCTAATCGCCGGACTTTGCTATTCGGCAGAGGATATCGTGCGGCTCGGCGTTCTGGTGCTGGCCCTGCCTGCGGTCGGCATGGCGCTTGGCGCGATTCCCGAGATCGGAGACAAACTCGGCGCGGTGGCTGGCAATGTCGCGCTTGCGATCGCCGGGGCGCTTGCCACCGTGATGGCGGTGCGGCTGTTCAATCTGGTCAAGGATGACCTGATGGGTCTGACAGCCAAGTCCTGAACTCAAAGTCCGATTGGCGAGGCCCGCTGGAACGATCCGGCGGGCCTTCGCCATGCTCAACCCAGGCTCGCCTTCACCAGCGCGCTGGCCAGTCCCATATCGAGCAGGGCGCCG
>JBIPOX010000288.1:0-3000 GCA_044378785.1 Novosphingobium sp. | reverse complement strand
GGGACCATCCTTGACCACCGCGTCGAGGTAGGTGATCGCCTTTTCCTCGCTGTCCTCGCCTTTATCCATGAAGCGGTTGTTGGGGATCCACATGACCCCGCCGGACTTGGCGGTGGTGCCGCCGAAATAGGGCGACTTTTCAAGGATCACCACGGACTTGCCGGCATGCTTCATCAGCAGCGCGGAGCTGACCGATCCGGCACCGCTGCCTACCACCACCCAGTCGAAGCTCTCGTCGAACTTGGCCATTTTGGTCCTCTCGCAATTTGGCTTGTTATGTTGTCGCCGGTCCCGCGCCGGTCAGGATGACGGCTCCAGATAGTCGCCTATGGCCTGATAGAACGCGGTGTAGCCCACGGCCTGGTTGCTGGCGGTGCTCGGTGTCATTTTGCCGGACATGGCGAAATCGGCCATCTGCGCCATGAAGGACGAGGGATCGTCGAGCTCGATATCGTAGAGCGCCATGTAGGAATTGGTGTCGGCTCCCATCATCCTGGTCACGAGCTTGAAACGCTGCGCGCCCTTCATGCTGAGGCCGTTGACGATCTCGGGCAAGTGGACCGTGTTGTACCACTCGTTGAATTCGTCCTCCTTGCCTTCAACAGGCGTGGTCAGGGCGATAAGCTTGCACAGCGGCATGGGGAATCCTCCTTGGTATTGAAACGGCACCTTCGAACAAGGCCGGGATTGATGCAAGACCGATTCAATCGATCTTCAGGCCATCGTCAGCACGATCCGCCCTGCCGCCTTGCCGGCATAGGCAGCGTTCATCGCCGCAGCGAAGTCAGCCAGCGCATAACGCTCGGCAATCGCCGGTCTGAATGCGCCTTGCACTGCCATCTCGCGAACCTTGTCGCGCACCAGCACTGCCTTGTCGGGCCAGCGGATCATCGCATCCCCAAGATGGACGCCGACTATGCTGGCACTCTTGAGCAGGGCCAGGTTGGTTGGAATGGCAGGAATGCCGGCCGGAAAGCCGATCACCAGATGCCGTCCATCGTAACCGAGGTTGCGAAAGGCCAATTCCGACAGGCTGCCGCCAACCGGATCGAACACGATGTCGACCGCTTTGCCATTGTTGGCGGCCTTGACCTGATCGCGCCAATCGGCAGCGCCGGTCTCGATCGCGACATCCGCTCCGCCAGCCAGCACCACCCGACGCTTTTCCTCGCTCGAGGCCGAGGCGATGACAAACAGGCCAAGCCGTTTGCCCACTTCGATCGCTGCATAGCCCGTGCCGCCCGCCGCGCCGAGCACCAGCATGGTCTCGCCAGGCTTTGCGCGGGCACGATCGGCCAAGGCATACCAGGCAGTATGGTAATTGGCGATCATCACTGCGGCGGCTTCCAGCGGGACACCCTCGGGCACATGGCTGACCTTGGCAGCGGCGAAAGTGTTGACCTGGCAAAATAGCCCGCCGCTCTGGCTGAAATAGACGCGGTCACCCGGTGCAAAGCCAGTCACGCCTTCGCCTACCGCCTCGACCAGACCGGCACCTTCGCTGCCCGGAATGTAGGGCAATGTGGGCACATGCTGATAGTTGCCGGTCGTGGCCAGCACGTCGACGAAGGAAATCCCCGCAACCTTGATCGCGATGCGCAACTGGCCCGGTCCCGGCGGGCCGGGATCGTATTGCTCCAACGCGAAGCTCTCCGGCGTCCCGAAGGCCCTGACGGTTACGGCAAGCGGCATTTGCCGGGCCTAGTGCTGGCCGCCGTCGCAACGCACCAGCGATCCAGTGACGTTGATCGAGGCGGGGCTGGCGAGGAACAGCGCGGCGGTGAGGATTTCCTCGGGTTCCGCAGCGTGGCCGCGCGGGATCTTGATCGGCCTCAGGCCCTTGTCGGGCCAGGCCTCGACAATATCGGTGCGGAACGCGCCGGGCGACAGCGTGTTGACCCGCACCTTGGGCGCATATTCCCAGGCCAGGCTCTTCGACATCGCGTTAAGCGCTGCCTTGGCCGAACCATAGGGCACGGTGCCGGGCAGCGGCATCAGCGCGCCCGAAGAGGATACATTGATGATCGATCCGCCCTCGCCATCTGCCATGCGCTTGGCGACAAGGCTGGCAATCCGGAACGGTCCCTTGAAGTTGAGATTGACGACCGAATCGAACAGCGCCTCGGTAACCTCGTGGCTGGGCGTGGCCGGACCCATGCCGGCATTGTTGACGAGGATGTCGATCCGCCCGAACGCAGCATAGGCCTGCTCGACCAGTTGCTCGCACTGGTCCCACTTGCCGACATGCGCGGCAATGGCGACCGCGCGTCGGCCCAGCGCCCGGCATTCCTGCGCCACTTTCTCGCAGTTCTCGAGCTTGCGCGAGGCAATGATGACATCGGCCCCGCGCTGCGCAAAGGCCTTGACCATCTGATAGCCCAGCCCGCGCGATCCGCCCGTAACCAGCGCAACCTTGCCGCTGAAATCGAAAAGCGGATCAATACCCATGTTCTCTCCAAACCAAGCCGGTACTGCGCCGGTGCTCAGTAGACCCCGCCCTGCTCCTCGGCGAAATCGCTGGCTTCGGGGCTCTTGCCTTCGCTGGCATCGGACTTGGTCGCGGGACCTTGCCTAGCGCGCCTGATCTGAGCGACCAGGGAGTCGCGCTTGGCGATGAAATCATCCGCCCGGGTCCAGCGCTGCGGTTCGGTGTCAGGCTTGAAGGCTTCCCAGATGATCGAGGACTTGGGATCGTCCGATGGCGTGGCACCCGTCACCTGCTTGCCCGAGATGCGGTCTATCCGCACCATCCGGATGCCCGCAGGCGCAAGCAAGGGGCGCGGCTCCCAACGTCCCTTGGTATCTTGCACCAGTCGTTTGAAGATCGGCGCGGCAAGGCTGCCGCCCTGGGCATAGCCGCCCATCGAGCGCGGCTGGTCGAAGCCCATGTAGACCCCGGCGACATATTGCTGCGAGCCGCCGACAAACCAGACGTCATTCGGCCCGGTGGTAGTGCCGGTCTTGCCGAACAGCGGAATCTTGAGATCGCGCAGGGTCGTC
>JBIPOX010000274.1:0-3070 GCA_044378785.1 Novosphingobium sp. | reverse complement strand
AATGACTTGCGTATCGGAGTTCTTACAGGCGGCGGCGATGTTCCCGGACTCAATCCGTGCATCCGCTCGATCACCATGTCGGCGCTCGAGCGCGGCTGGGAAGTGATCGGGCTGAAGCGCGGCTGGCAAGGCATTCTCGACCTCGATCTGGACGACCCGCTCAGCCTTGCCACCTGCACGATGCGGCTGGACCGCGAAGCCGTGCGCGGGATCGACAACCTTGGCGGCACGATCCTGCACAGCTCACGCTGCGACCCGCGCGTCACGCCTGACGGCGACCAGACCCAGCAGGTGTTGGCCAAGCTCGATCGTCTCGGGATCGATGCGCTTGTGACCATGGGCGGGGACGGCACGCTGCGTTTCTCGGCACACCTGTCAGACCTCGGGGTAAAAATCGTCTCGATCCCCAAGACGATGGACAACGACGTTTTCGGCACCGACTATTGCCTCGGCTTTTCGACCGCGATCACTCGCTCGGTAACCATGACGCACGCGCTGCGCACCACCTGTGCCAGCCACGAACGCATTGCCGTGGTCGAGCTGTTCGGCCGCCGCTCGGGCGAGACTGCGCTGCTTTCCGGTTTTCTGGGCCAGGTCGATCGTACGGTAATTGCCGAAGTTCCCGCCGATCTTGACGTGCTCCTGCCGCTGCTGCTCGATGACAAGCGCGCCAATCCGCAGAACTACGCGATCTGCATGATCTCGGAAGGGGCGACAATCCTGGGCGAAAGCGCGCCCGACGAAATGAGCACGTCCGCTTCGATGCGCAGCAACGAGAATGTCGGCACGCGGCTGGCCCGCGAGATCGAGGCGCGCTCGGGCGAGGGCACCATTGTCCAGGAGATCGCTTACCTGATGCGGGCTGGCGAGCCAGACGCCACTGACCGGATGGCTGGCTTTGCCTATGGGGCCTATGCCACCCAGCTGATCGCCGAGGACCGCACCGGCCGGATGGTGTGCCTGCTCGACGGCAAGTACAATTCGGTCCCCGCCGGAACCATCCTGGAAGGAACCCGCCGGGTCAACGTGCCCGGGCTTTACGATCCGGGGCTCTATCGCGCCAACCTGCGAAAGGTTGAAGGCATGCCGATGTTCATCCATTGACCCGAGTGGCAGCCATGGCGATCGAGACCGGAGTGGGGCAGAGGCAGAGTGGCGCGCAGGCGCGCGCGCGGCTGGTCAGCGTCGACATCGGCGGCACCCATGCGCGCTTTTGCCTCGCCGAGGTGAACTCAGAGGGGCACATCTCGCTCGCCGAGCCGAGCATCTTGCAAGTGGCCGACTTTGCCAGCTTCGAGAGCGCTTGGGAGCGCTTTGCCAAACAGCAAGGCGGGGTGCTGCCCGATGCGATCGCGATTTCGGTCGCTGGCCCTGCCACCGGCGAGGTCATTCGCTTCACCAACAATCCCTGGACCATCCACAAAGCGAAGGTCTTTGCACGGATCGGCGTCAGGCGCAGCATCGTGGTCAACGATTTCGGCGCGGTCGGCCATGCGGTTGCCTTGGCCAGGGCAGAGCATTTCCTCCACCTCGCCGGTCCCGACGTGCCGCTGCCTGCTTCCGGCACCCTCAGCATTGTTGGCCCGGGCACCGGACTTGGGGTGGCCCATGTCTGGCGCGACGGGTCGGGGGGATACCGCGTCCAGGCGACCGAAGGCGGCCATCTCGACTTCGCGCCGCTCGATACGATCGAGGACGCAATCCTGGCCCGCCTGCGCCAGCGCCACCGCCGGGTATCGACCGAACGGGTGGTGTCGGGCCCGGCGATTGTCGACATCTACGAAACGCTTGCCGGGCTCGAAGGTCGCGCAATACGCCTGCTCGACGACCGCAGCTTGTGGCAGCTCGGCATTGCCGGCGAGGACAGCCTTGCCGCTGCCGCCGTCCAACGGTTCTGCCTCTCGCTCGGCTCGGTCGCCGGAGATATTGCGCTGGCCCAGGGTGCGAGTGGCGTAGTGATCGCGGGCGGTCTTGGTCTGCGGCTGCGCGCGACCCTGCAGCGATCGGGCTTTGCCGAACGGTTTTGCGCCAAGGGCCGCTTCGCGCAGATGATGGCGGGTCTGCCGGTCAAGCTTATCACCCATCCGCAGCCGGGCCTGTTCGGCGCGGCCGCGGCTTTTGCAGCCGAGCATCCGGGGCGGGAGTGATGGCGTTGGGAGGGCAGCCAGCCCGCCTCACGCTGCGTAGGCTTCAAGTTCCTCGCTGATTTCGAGCCAGGCCGCCTCGACAGTCTCGATCCGGGCCTCAAGCGCAGCGCGGCGCTTCATCAGCTCGGTCATGGTCAGTTTGGCAAGGTCCGGGGCTGCCGACGCCGGATCGAACATCGCCTGGTCGATCGCGCTGCGTTCGCTGGTCAGCCGCTCGAGTTCGCTCTCGGCCTCCCTGGCGCGCTTGCGCAGCGACTGGCTCTTGGCACGGGCATCGGCGCTGGCCTTGCGCTGATCCTTCTTGTTGACCGCCCGGGTCCCTTCGCTGCGCGGCTCGGACACGGGATCGCGGGCCAGGACAAAAGCGATATAGTCGTCGATCGAGCCGTCGTAATCCTGCGCGGTGCCGCCATCCACCAGCACCAGCCGGTCGGCGGTCATTTCCAGCATGTGTCGATCGTGGCTGACGATCACTACTGCGCCGGTATAGTCGTTGAGCGCCTGGACCAGCGCCTCACGCGCATCGACGTCGAGGTGATTGGTGGGCTCATCGAGGATCAGCATGTGCGGCGCGTCGCGCGTGATCAGCGCCAGCGCCAGCCGTGCCCGCTCGCCGCCTGACAGCTTGCCCACTTCAGTCGTCGCCTTGGCTCCGCTAAAGCCGAACCGGCCCAGCTGCGCGCGCACCGCCGCCGGGTTGGCGCCGCTCATCGCCATGGTCATGTGCTGCAAAGGGGTCTCGCTGCGATCGAGTTCCTCGACCTGATACTGGGTGAAATAGCCAACCTTCATCCGACCGCTGGCATTCATGGTCCCTTCCATCGGCGCGAGCTGAGCGGCAAGCAGGCGCGCCAGTGTGGTCTTGCCATTGCCGTTGCGGCCGAGCAGCGCGATCCGGTCATCGGGATCGATCCGCAGGTTCA
>JBIPOX010000367.1:0-4147 GCA_044378785.1 Novosphingobium sp. | reverse complement strand
CGCCCGCGAGCGCTGCCTGCGCTGCGCCGAGGCGCTCGCGGGGAGCGCGCTCGCGGCGAGCTCGGCCTATATGCAGCTGGGGGCCGGCGAGCGCGCGCAGCTGCTCATGGAGATACTCACTCCGGCCCTCGAGCTGCACGCGTTCGGCACGGCGATCATGCGGCCCGAAGTCAGCGCGCAACTCTACGCAATTGCGATGTCCACGAGCGACATCACGTGCAGCGCCCACTCGATCACAACAATCGTGCCAATCCTCGTCGCGCACCTCAACCTGCTGCTGAGGTTCCTTACAGAGGAACTGCGGGCCGTAGTTCGGCAGGACATGCCTGGCTGCGCGTAGCTCCTGTAAGGAACCTGTTGAGGTGCGCGCACGAGAGTTGTTGACAAAAAATGTCAACACGCTCTATTTTGCGGCTGAACGCACCTGCGCAATGTGAAAGACGGCGATGTAGGTCTCGGCCGTTGGTTCGAACACGGCGCGTCCGACGCTGCTGTCGCTGATCCGGCAGACAGTTTCGTAAGTGCCTGCGGCGGCTGCTGTTGACATGCCTGCGGCAGCTGCGCCTGCGGCAGCTGTGGCTGTGCCTGCGGCAGCTGCGGCTGTGCTTGTGCCTGCGGCAGCAGCTGCGGCTGCGGCAGCTGCGGCTGCGCCTGCCGCAGCAGCTGCAGCTGTGCCCGTATCCTGCACAGCGGCTGCGCGCAGGACCCGCGCCCAGTAGTGCCCGGCGTGGCGCGTGCCGCTGTGCTCGACCTGGGCGACGAGGCGGAAGTCGAAGGCGCCGCCGGCCTTCGCGGGCAGGCTGAGCGCGAGCGGGAAGTAGTGCCGAGTGTGCTCCGTGTACTGGTTGAACATGCAGAAGAGGATCTCCGGCACCATCGCGAGCTGGTACTGCCGGACCGCGCTCGTCGGCACCTTGCAGACGGGGCAGGCGTAGTCGGAGATGGCCTGGCTGCTGTTCCGCAGCCGCTCGGCGAACTGCGCCGGCGTGCTCACGGGCGTGTCGAACTCCTTTGCGAACAGGTTGAAGTTCACCGCGAAGTCCGAGTTCGACGAGACCTTGCCGCCGCAGCGCCGGCAGTGCATCGTGCAGCAGTACCGGTGGATGAAGAGCTGCGTGATCGGGCTGTCGTAGCTCGAGGGCACGCCCGACGGCAGCACCGGCGCGACGGCGCCGGTGGGCGCTGGCGCCATCATGTCGAGCAGCAGCACGAGCGCCTCGCTCGAGCTCTCCTGGCCGTAGCCGAAGCGCACGCTGGGCGCCCGCACCGCCAGGTCGGCGCCGAGGGCGGCGAGGACTGTCGCGCTCGCGCCGGCGCCGCCTGTTGCTGTGGCGGCGCGCGCCCGCCGCCAGTATGTAACAAACTCGAAGATGGCGCGCCCGGTGGCTGTCTGCGCGAGGTACTCGCGGTGGCGCACCACCGCCTGCGTGAACGCTGTGCAGGAGACGAGCGCTTGGAGCAGGCTGTTCATGTAGCAGTTGGCGCCCAGGTTTGCGAGTCCGAAAGGCGCCAGCGCCGCTGCCCCGTCGTAGAGTTCGAGTTCGGACATGCTCTGCTGTTATCTAAAACCGCTTGCAGAGTTTCAATTCTCGGACTGCGCGCGGTTGCGCGTGGCTACGCGCGGCGACTCAAAGTCTGTCTACTCACAGTCTGTCTACTCACAGTCTGTCTACTCATCAACCGACTGCAGGTCAAGCGAGACCCCATACGGCTTGGGCTTGCCCGCGAGATGGAACCGGCGCAGGCCGACGGTCATGCGCACATAGCGGCCGCGCAGCCGCACAGCCTCCGCCGCCCAGTGATCAGCATACCGCTTCGGCGCCACAACTATAACTGTAGCGACCTCGAGTTCGCAGACAGAGTGCGTAGCAGTTGCACTCGCAGTTGCGCTCACAGTTGCGCTCGCAGTTGCGCTCGCAGTTGCGCTCGCAGTTGCGCTCGCACTTGTGCTCGCAGTTGCGCTCGCGTCTGTGTCTGTGTTCGTGTATGGCAATCTCGCGCAGGCCTCGGCAGCCGCGACAGACATGCCGAGCGCGCGAGCGCACGCTGCACGCAGCTGGAAGTGCGACTGGTCGCGCTCGCCCGCGGGAGACTCGCGCAGGAGCAGCAGGCGGAGCCTGCCGAAATCGTCGCAGGTGAGCAGCTGCCCGCTGAGCTCGAGGCGGGCCGCGCCTGGGGCCGAGATGCGTGCAGCCTGCGATGACGCCATTGCGTGCACAGTGTGTACAGAGTGTATTGCGTGCACAGCGTGCACAGCGTGCACTCTCGTATACAGAGAGGGGCAAAAAAATGCTGTGCACTCGAGGGTTGCTGCTTAAATTAAGTGGACAAACACCGTTTACAAGATCACACACAGTTGACAAGGGTATACACAGAGTCTACTAGGGTATTTACGCAGCTATAAGGGATTCACAATCCTATTTACAGTTCATCTTCGGTGTCATTGAACCGCGCAACGGTGCGGCGGCCCGTGCGCTGCTTCGAGGTCCAGACTTCATTGGGACTGAAGGGGTCTTCGCCGTACTCGGTGACGGCGGCGTCAACGGCCGAGTGCGAAGCGCGCAGGACGCCGCGGCTGTGGCTGAGCTCGCGGTGGAGCTTCAGGCGGATTAGCCGGGTCACGTTCGTGATGAAGAAGATGTTGCGGATGAACCGGGTGTCGAAGCGCGCGCGGCCGATCAACTCTAGTTTGCGTCGGATAGTATCACTCGCTAATGTCACCTTATGGATTGCAGAATGGTCAGGAGCTGCGCCATCAAGTTCAGCCTCAGCCGTGAGATATGTGAGTGTTTTGGAGTTATTTGGAGCCATTCTGCCTATGCGGTCCTCACGAAATTGTGCCTGCGGGTTCTGGATGCGGATATCTCGCTCAAGCTCCTGGAAAGATTCAACAAGCGCAAGTGCGCAGATACTGAGGTTATAGATATCACTGCTGGTTAGGTCTGTATCCGAAAGTAAAAGGTGGTTCTGATAGAACTCGACCAACTCCATCAGACCGTCTGATTCACTCAGTTGCTGATTAAACTTACTATAAATTTCTGTTAGAGTTGATTCAAACTCATTGCCATGTTTAAAGTCGTCAAGAGATGTGCCACGTGGCGGCACCACATCGCCAATTGGAATTGCACTTGAGGCCTTCGATATCAATCGCAATTCTACTGTTGAGCCGCCAAGGGTGTCAAAGGCTGTTTTCACCGATGCCCATTTTTTGGGTTTCCATCCAGGAAGGTAGCGCTCATCCGCTTTCGCCTCATCTGCTTTCGCCTCTTCTGCATCTGCTTTCGCTTGCGCCTCTGCTTGCGCTTGCGCTTTCGCTTGCGCATCTGCTGCCTCCATCAGTCTTTTATCCAACATGCGTCTTGCCTTATCATAATAATTTGTATCGTTCTGTAATTTACGGTAAAATTTGCCAATAAAGTCAATAGCGGCAGCAGAATACACATCAGCGCTGGCAGAACTTAATGTATTCAAAACCAAGGCATCAGCAGCGGTGGTTGCATCAAGTAACTCAGCCTCTTCTGATTTACGAGTTAACTCATCGATCTGACGTTTAAGTTCTGCATTTGATGTGGATTTAGTCGTAATATCGACATTAAGCTCCTTAACTCTTGTTTGCAAACCTTGTATGATCGATCGATTCGTGTTAATCTTATCGCGTAAGCCTTTAACCACCTGCATAACTAAGGGTTGATCGGAGACGCCCACGGTAAAGGTGATTGTGGCTTTGACGGGCAGATTCATAGCTGCCACCAGTATGCGACCCAGCTTGGGGTCGACCAAGTTGGCAGCATGATAAAGCCTGTTAGCAAGTGAGTTTCGGAAGGTTTGGATAGCACTGTACAACTCTTGCTTTTCTTCGAGTTTGAATGATTCCTTCAGGACGCATTTTGTCGCAACTGCCATCAGATTCGTGGTCGCATCTTGCAACCCAGAGTTGCCGCCGCGGTGCATGCTTGCGCCAACGCCGCCAAACATTGCCTGGCGACCGCCGTACACAGCCTGGCGGCCGCGGGCGGCGCCGATGCCGGCAGTGGGCCCAGCCTCGTCCCAGTCCTTGGGGCGCTGGTATACCGAGCAGAAGAGCGCTTTGTTGAAGACCTGGTCCGAGAGGAACTTGGGGCGCCCCAGGCCGGTGCCGTTGTCGCCC
>JBIPOX010000186.1:0-4182 GCA_044378785.1 Novosphingobium sp. | reverse complement strand
TGGTGATTGCGCTGGTTTTGTCGAATTGCTCAATCTGACGATTGGACTTGTCCTTTCGCGCGCGACCTTCGGCGCGCAGGTCGCAATCGTGACAGGCGATATCGAGGCGCTGTTCCGGCTGCTGTTCGCGGTCGGTGCGTTGATGCTGGTGCACAATCTTTATGGCGGCGCGTCGGGGCCCGCGCGCACTGCGCTGCGCTGGCCAGCGGCGGGCCTGGCGATCGTCTGGATCTTCGATCTCAACCTCTACACGCTTGCCTACCTGGGTAGCACCTGGCCGATCGAACTGGCTTCGCTGCGTGGTCTAGCCACGGTCGCGCTTGCCCTGCTGATTGCGGTGACCGCAACCAAGGGCCGGGACGAGCTGCGCTTCAGGCCGTCGCGCTCGGTCACTTTCCAGACCTTCTCGCTGCTGATCATTGGCGTCTATTTCCTCGCCATGGTCGGGATTGCCCGCTGGCTGTCCTATGCCGGTGGCGACTTGGCCTGGTTGGTTGTGCTCGGTTTTGTGACGCTGGCGAGCGCTGCCGCGCTTCTGCTGCTGCCCTCAGAGCGTCTGCGCCGTTGGCTCAAGGTCATGCTGGCCAAGCATTTCTTCCAGCATCGCTATGACTATCGCGAGGAATGGCTGCGTTTCACTCGCACGATTGGGAACAGCGGCGGCGAGGCGCCGCCACTTGGCGAACGCGCCGTGCAGGCAGTGGCCGACATTGCCGAGTGCCCCGCTGGACTGTTGCTGGCGCCCGGCGAGGATGGCGAGCTTACGCTTGCCGCGCGCTGGAACTGGCCCGAGATCGACGTTCCGGGCAATGCGCTGTCGGCCAAGGCAGTGACGTTCTTTGAAAGCGAGAACTGGATCGCGGATCTCGACGATGTCCGCTCGGGCCGGGCTCCGGCGGCGGAGTGTGCGCTGATCCCGGAATGGCTTGTCCATCATCCCCGCGCCTGGGCGCTGGTGCCGCTGATCCATTATGACCGGCTGGTCGGCATGGTTGTGCTGGCGCGCCCGCCTTACGCTCGCCCGTTCGACTGGGAGGATTTCGACCTGCTGCGCGTGGTCGGCAAGCAGCTTGCAAGCTATCTTGCCGAGAACGCCAGCCAGCTCGCGCTGGTCGAGGCGAGCCGGTTCGACGATTTCAACCGCCGCATCGCCTTTGTCATGCACGATATCAAGAACCTGGCCAGCCAGCTCAGCCTGTTGGCGCGCAACGCCGAGCTCCATGCCGAAAAGAAGGAGTTCCGCGACGACATGCTGCTGACGCTGCGCAATTCGGCGGACAAGCTGAACGCCCTGATTGCGCGCCTCTCGCGCTATGGCGGGGCGGTCGATTCGCTCGATGTGGTTTCGGCCAACGAGGTGGTTCGGGCGGTCATGGGCCGGTTCGCGGGGCGTCCCCAGGTCATGCTTGCCCGCTGCGACGACATGGCGATCAGGGCCAATGCCGATTCGCTTGAGCAGGTGCTGGTCCACCTTATCCAGAACGGGCTCGATGCCAGCGCAGAGGATACGCCGGTTATCCTCAGTCTCGCCAACGATGGGCTCTACGCTCGCTTCGAGATCGTTGATTCGGGCTGCGGCATGTCACCGGAATTCACCCGCACGAGCCTGTTCAAGCCCTTCGTCTCCACCAAGAACGGCGGCTTCGGCATCGGTGCGTTCGAAGCCCGCGAGCTGGTCAAGGCGATGCATGGTCGGCTCGAGGTCGAATCGCGCGAAGGACTCGGTTCGCGCTTTACCGTGCGGATACCCGCCGCCGCTGCGGCCGAAATTTACCAGACGATCACCGAAACCCGGAGAAAGCAGGCATCATGAGCGAGAGCAAACCCAGGCTGCTGGTGGTCGAGGACGATCCCGGCCTTCAGGCCCAGCTCAAGTGGGCTTGGGAGGATTTCGAGGTTGTGATTGCCGGCGATCGCGCCTCGGCGCTGGCCGCCCTGCGCGCTGAAACCCCCGACGTTGTGACGCTCGACCTTGGCCTGCCGCCCGACCCCGACGGGACCAGCGAAGGCTTCGCCGTGCTCGACGAGATCATGGCGCTGAGGCCAGAGACCAAGGTGATTGTCGCCAGCGGTCACGGCGCGCGCGAAAGCGCCCTGCAGGCAGTGGCGCGCGGTGCCTATGATTTCTATCAGAAGCCGGTCGACATCGATGCGCTTGGCCTGATCGTGCGCCGGGCGCTGCAACTGGGTCGCATCGAGGAGGAGAACCGCAAGCTTGCCGCCAAGGCAGGCAAGGAGGACCGGGTGCTCGGCAGCCTGGTCACCGCAGCACCTGAAATGATCAAGGTCGCCCGGACCATCGAGCGCGTAGCCAATACCAACGTCTCGGTCATGCTGCTTGGCGCAAGCGGCACTGGCAAGGAATTGCTGGCGCGCGGCTTGCATGAGGCAAGCGAGCGGGCAGGGCGCGCCTTCGTCGCGATCAATTGCGCTGCTATCCCGGAAAACCTGCTCGAAAGCGAGCTGTTCGGCCACGAGAAGGGCGCTTTCACTGGCGCGGTCAAGACCACCGAGGGCAAGATCGAACAGGCCGAGGGCGGCACCCTGTTCCTCGACGAGGTTGGCGATATTCCCCTGCAATTGCAGGTCAAGCTGCTGCGCTTCCTGCAAGAGCGGGTGATCGAACGGATCGGATCGCGCAAGTCGATCACGGTCGACACGCGGGTGGTCTGTGCCACTCACCAGGACCTTGAGACCATGATCACCGATGGCCGGTTTCGCGAGGACCTCTATTACCGCCTTGCCGAGATTGTCGTGCGCATTCCCAGCCTTGCCGAACGGCCCGGCGACGCGACTCTCCTTGCCAAGGTATTCCTCGGCCGCTTTGCTGCTGAAATGAACCCCAAGGTGCGCGGCTTTGCCCCCGATGCGCTCGCCGCGATCGATGCCTGGGCATGGCCGGGCAATGTCCGCGAGCTTGAAAATCGGGTGAAGCGGGCAGTGATCATGGCCGATGGCAAGCTGGTGACCGCCACCGATCTCGATCTCGCCGATCCCGAGGAGGAAGCCGCCAACGCGCTCAATCTCAAGAGCGCGCGCGAACTTGCCGACCGCAAGATCATCCGCCACGCCCTTGCCCGCAGCGAGGGCAACATCTCGAACACTGCAAAGCTGCTCGGGATCAGCCGGCCAACGCTCTATGACCTGCTCAAGCAGTACGATCTGCACGCCTGACCGGCGCAAGCGCCGCAACTGGCTCGCTGCAACGGCTTGTGCGGTTGCAGCCGTGGCTTCGCTGCCCTGGAGCAGCGATGCTGCGCGCGCGAGGCAAGGCCCGGACCGGGTCGTCGAGTATCGCGCGCAGGCGGCGCGAGAGCTGGCGCAAGGCAACTATGCTGGAGCAGCGAGCGCCCTCAACCGCGCGCTGGCGCTCGCCCCGCTCGATTCCGGTCTGTGGGTGGACGTAGCCCGTTTCCGCTATCGCGGCGGCGAACACCTTCTGGCGATTGCCGCAGCCGAGCGGGCCCTGTCCTTCGGGCCGGAGAATGCTGCGGCGCTGCGACTCAAGGCCGAACTAGTGCGTGACAGCGAGGGCATGGTGCCTGCGCTCGGATGGTTCGAGCAGGCGCTTGAGCGTGCGCCGCTCGATCTCTCGCTCAAGGCCGAATATGCCGCGACCCTGGGTGAAGCGGGCCGGGCCGAGGACATGCTGGTGGTTACCCGCGAAATCCTCGAACGGGACCCCAACCACGCGCGCGCCTTCTATCTGCAAGCGGTGCTGGCCGCACGGGCAGGCAACTATGGCCTCGCCAAGCGGTTGCTTGATCGTGACGGTGACCGGTTGGGCAATCTGCCTGCCGCCTTGCTGCTGCGCGGCGTGGTCGAGATCGAGGCACAGAATTACACGCTGGCGATCGAATCGCTCGAGGCCTTGGCCGAGCGTCAGCCCGCCAACCGGCGGGTCCGTGACCTGCTGGCAAGGGCAAAATTCCTGGCGGGAGATTACGCCGGATTGGTCGAGCGGTTCAGCGATGCGGCCAGGCGCGACGATGCTTCGGCCTATCTGACCATGACGGTTGCGCGTGCCTACGAGCAGTTGGACCGCAGAGACCTCGCCGCGCCGCTGCTCGACAAGGTAGCGCGCGTTTCCGCCCGTCCGGTCGCGCCGATCTGGGGTTGGTATCCGGTTGGCCGCATGCTTGCGAACGGCGAGATTGGTGGCGCGCGTATCCAGGTGAGTTC
>JBIPOX010000185.1:0-4188 GCA_044378785.1 Novosphingobium sp. | reverse complement strand
GCCTCCCTGAAAGCTGGGACAAACCAAAGCGATCTGCCCTGCGGCCTATTGCCAAATTCGTGAGCTTGTAGGAAAGAAGAAACCGATTTGGTTATTCAGGAGCCCAGCCAATGATCAATCGTATCCGCGATGTCCGCCGCGAAAAGGGCCTGACCCTTGCCGAAGTGGGGCAGCGTTGCACCCCGCCGACCACCGCGCAGACGATCGGGCGGCTCGAGACCGGCATGCGCAATCTCTCGCTTGACTGGATGAACCGGATCGCTGCCGCACTGGCGGTCGAGCCCGAACTGCTCCTGCGCACTGGGCAGGCAGCCGAACCGAAAATCGTGGCGCGACTGACAGAAGCGGGCGCCGAGGCCCTGTCCGCGCCGCGCGACGCAGTGCTGCCCACCGCGTTGTCAAATGGCGGCGTGCTGATGGCGCTGAGCGTCGAGGCGAGCGCCGGGGAGTTCCGCGCCGGCGATCAGGTCTGGCTGCGCGAAGTTGCCGAAGGCGACCACGCCCGCCAGATCAACCGCGACGTCCTCGTCCCGCGCCCGGGAGGCCGCTTTGCCTTTGGCCGCCTGATTGACCGCGACGCCAGCCGGGTCGCGCTGTTGCCGCATGGCGCAGGCCAGCGCCAGGTAGTGATCGAGCATCCCGCCTGGCTGGCTGTCGCCGAGATGCTGGTGCGCAAGCTGTGAGCACGCCTGCGGTCTTGCGCGTGCTATCGATCAGCACCCTGTTCCCGAGCCCGGCGCGCCCGGCTTTCGGCAATTTCGTCGCTGGGCAGATGCGCGCGGTTTCGGCCCGCGAGGATGTCGAGCTGACCATGATCAGCCCGATCGGCGTGCCGCCCTGGCCCTTGTCGCTGCGCGAACCCTATCGCAGCTTCGCCCGCATGCCTGCGAGCAGCGATATCTCCGGTATTTCAGCCTATTATCCGCGCTTCAGGACGATCCCGCGGATTGGCGCGGACAGCAACCCTGACCGCATTGTCGAGGCAATGCTGCCGCTTGCCCGCAGGCTGCACGCGGAGCATCCGTTCGACCTGGTCGACGCCTCGTTTTTCTTTCCCGACGGGCCTGCCGCGGCCAGAATCGCAGCAGAACTCGGCCTGCCCTACACGATCAAGTCGCGCGGCGCGGACATCCACTTCTGGGGCGAGCGCCCGGCAGCGCTGGGCCAGATGGTCAAGGCTGCACAGGGGGCGACCGCGCTGGTCGCAGTATCGCAGGCGCTCAAGGCGGACATGGCCGCGCTCGGGATGCCGGACGAGCGCATTTTCGTGCACTATACCGGGCTGGACCGCGATGCGTTCCGGCCCACGTCACGCGAGGCAGCACGCGCGCAGATTGCCGATTTGCAAGCGCTGCGCATCCCCATTGCAAGCCATCTGCTCGTCACCCCCGGCGCACTGATCGAGCGCAAGGGCCAGGCCCTGGTGATCGAGGCTATGAAAGACCTGCCCCAATGCCGCCTGGCGCTCGCCGGAAAGGGTGAGGACGAGGCCAAGCTGCGCGCGCTTGCGCAAAGCTCGGGACTGTCAGACCGGGTGCATTTTCTCGGCCAGGTCAGCCACAAGCTCTTGCCGCTGCTGTTCAGTGCCGCCGACGCGTTGGTGCTGCCCTCGGCGAGCGAGGGGTTGGCCAACGTCTGGGTCGAGGCGCTGGCCTGCGGCGCTCCGATTGTCATTCCCGACATCGGCGGCGCGCGCGAGGTGCTGTCCAGCCCTGCCGCCGGACGCATAGCAGCGCGCGAGCCAGGCGCGATTGCCGCAGCGGTTGAGGAAATCATCGCCAACCCGGCCAGTCAGGAAGACGTGGCGGCGGCCGTCGTCCAGTTCAGCTGGGAGCGCAACGGCGAACGGATCGCCGAAATCTGGCACCAGGCAATCGCTGCCTCGCGACCTTAATGCGTTTTCCGTTCAAGCTGACGCGAACGAAAGGGTAACGCTCATGCGCCGCGCGGGCTTGTCACACTTTGCGATCCAGGTTGATCGGAAAGTGCTCTAAACCGGCTCAAGGTACTCGGGCCGCGCCAGCTTGCCGCGCCAGTATTCGATCTCGTTCATTGTCACGCCATTGGCAAAGCGAATGTCGCTGGGCATCGCGGCGCGGAAATTGACGAAGGCCATGCCGTCAGGCCCGGCAGTGAACGAATAGAGCGTATCGCCGGGAATCGCGATCGCGGTACCTGCCGGAAACAGCTTGCGGCCCAGCCGGATCTGCCCCTCGACAATGAATATGATCTCGTCTTCCGAGTGCGAGTGCACCCCGACCTGCATTTCCTCGGCCGAAACCGGCTCGGCCCCGGGAAAGCCGTTTTCGTGCAGCCACACTGTGCAGGTCGGACATTGCGAATCGGCATGCATGCCGCCGCGCACCCCGGTTTCGGTCAAGGCTGCGGCACGTGGCACATGATCGCAGGGCAGCAAGTGGACGTGGCCGCCCGCCGCCGGCGCTTCGGGCGCATGCGACGCGGCGAACAGCAGCACTTCGCAGCCCTCGCCCGCTGCCTCGATTTCGAGCGCCTGGCCGCGTTCGACAATGAAGCTGGAGCCAGCCGCCAGCGCGTGCCCGCCTGCCCTCACCGCTCCGTGCCAGACATAGCCGATCCGCTCACGCTCGATCGGTCCCAGCTGCATCGCCCCGCCGCGCGCCAGATTGAGGCGATGCAGTTCGAGCGGAAACCGTTCGGGATCGACATAACGCGCCACCTCGGCGGTGCCGGAGCATGCCTCGGGCAAAGCGCAGGCCTCGATCTTTTCGGGCGGAACAACCAAAATTCGCGGCATCTTCGGCTCCCCTTTTCTCACTGCGAGCCGGGGCGCGTTCACCCCTGCTCGCGCGCCAGCCGCTCCTGCCGGTCGATATCGGTTTCCCGCGCCACAAAGCTGTCCGAGGTCACCTTGAGCCAGATCAGGATCGGCGCGGCCATATAGACCGAACTGTACGTGCCAACGAAGATGCCAAGCGTGATCGCCGCCGTAAAGCCAAAGATCACGCCGGGGCCAAGCAGCAACAGCGACAAGAGCGTGATCAGCAGCGAACCGGAGGTCACGATCGTTCGCGACAGCGTCTCGTTGACCGACAGGTCGAGCAGCTCGGGCATCGGCATGCGCCGGTATTTCTTCAGATTCTCGCGAATCCGGTCATAGATGACGATGGTGTCGTTCAAGGAATAGCCGATCAGGGTCAGCAGGGCAGCAACGATATTGAGATCGAATTCCATCTGGGTCACCGCAAACAGGCCCACTGTCAGGGTCACGTCGTGGACCAGCGCGAACAGTGCCCCGACGCCGAATTGCCACTCAAACCGCACCCAGATGTAGATCGAGATGCCCAGCATCGCGAGGCCAAGCGCCCACATCCCGGTTTCGAACAATTCGCCCGAAACCTTGCCCGACACCGAATCGACCCCATCGATCCGCACATCGGGATGACCCTGCCGGAGTGTCGCGATAATCTTGTTGGTCATCGCATCGGCCAGCTCGGGCTGGCCTTCCGACCCTGCGGGCAGCTTCAGGCGGATCGACACCTCGTTGGGCTTGCCGAATTGCTGGATGATCGGATCACCGTAACCCAGCGCGCCGATGTTCTCACGCAGCTCGCTGACCGGGGCGGTGGCACTTTGAGCAAAGGTAGCCCGGATCATCTGGCCGCCGACGAAATCGACACCGAGATTGAGCCCCTTGGTGAAAACCAGCGCCAGAGAGGCTGCCATCAGCAGCAGACTGATCGTGTAGAACGGCACCCGCCAACGCAGGAAGCGGATGTTGGTGTTGTCGGGAACGAGCTTGAGCAGTTTCATCGGCCTGTTCCCGATTGGGTGAACCCGCGATCTGAAAAAGAGCAATCGTCATGCTGAACTCGTTTCAGCATCCATTCGACTTTTCCAACCTGGATTGCAGGCTCAAGAATGGACCCTGAATCAAGTTCAGGGTGACGAAGTTCGGTTTGTTTTGATGCGGTTCGCATGGTCTCAAATCACAATCTCGCTCGGACGAGTGCGGCGCACCCAGCCCGCGACCCACATCCGGGTCAGGGTAACAGCGGTAAACACCGAAGTGACGATGCCGACCATCAGCACCACGGCAAAGCCGCGCACTGGCCCCGATCCGAACAGGAACATCAGCACGGCAGCGATAACATTGGTGATGTTGGCATCGAAAATCGCGCGGCTCGCTTCCTTGTAGCCGTTCTCGAT
>JBIPOX010000184.1:0-4192 GCA_044378785.1 Novosphingobium sp. | reverse complement strand
AGATCGCCGGGCACGATCTCGACCCCGGCTTGCTGCAAGGCGCGGGCATCGGGAACGTTCATGTCGCGCAAGCTGGCGCGAACCCGATAGCCCTTGGCGAGCAATTGCGTGCACACGTTCGCGCCCAGGATGCCGGTCGCGCCGGTGACGTAGATGGTTTTCATAGAAACTGTTTCCTCCCCTTGACCGATGGTTGCGGTCGCTCACTCCGCCGCTTGCGCAATGTCGGGCGGATCCTCGCGGAAAATGATCGCCTCGCGGTGGGTATCGACGTCCGAGATCGCAGGCACGCCGAAATGGTAGCGCGCCTCATCGGGGGTCATGTGGAACACCTCTTCCCACTTCATGAACCAGAACGGCGGCGAGGCAAGGCCGACAGCGATCCCCTGTTCTAGGCAGCGCAGCGTCGGCACCAGCGTTTCAGGATAGTGCAGCATCGCGCGGATCACCATCCGCAGCCCAGCGAAGGCAGCATACGGATTGACCGCAGCCGCCAGCTCCGGGCTGAGATGGCGCGACTGGTTGCCTACCCGCCCCCAGGTCACCGCCACCTCGCCCAGCGAATTGAACTGGCCGCCGGTCAGGATATGCTCGAAATCGTGGCTCTGACGGCTGCGCAGCTTCCAGTATTCCATGCTCGTCATATTTTTGGGCACGTCGTTGCCGACGCCAAGCGTGAGGTCGAAGCCGTGCTCGCGAATCTGGTAGGCGATGATCCCGCCGACCGTGCCCGGCGCATACTGGAAGAAATCCTCGTTGGTATAGGTCGAGACGAAACCCTCGGCGATCCAGGCGTCGAATTCCGGATTGATCCGGCGTTCTTCCTCCAGCATTTCGGAGATACGCGCGGGCGGGACAACCTGCTCGAATGCTGTCGACAGGCCGAGCGTGTGGTCCGCCTCGACCGGAAAGTCCGGTCCGTTCTTGCGCAGCAGCCAGATCGGCAGCACCTCGCGGATGATCGGGTGGTTGAGCCACTCCGACGTGCTCTTCATCAGGCTGCTGGTGGGCGCCGAAAGGCGAATGTTCTTGCCGAGATAGGCGTCGAGCGCCTTGCGCTCTTCATCGGCTTTGCGTCGGGCTTCGGCGTCGGCCATTGTCACTCTCCAAGACAAGCATCCCCTGTGTGCTCTGGTTCCGTTCCTGCCCGCGAAAGTCAAGGCACGATCGCGGGCTTCGCAAGTTCGCGCGGATAGGTTACCCAAGACAGGGACTCGCAAGGCATCAAACCGGCGGGCCGGGAAGGGGATTGCATGGGCGACGCCGCCTATACCCGACGAAGCGCATTGATCGCGGGCGGCATGGTCGCCGGCGCGGCGCTGCTTCCCGGCGTGGCGGGCGCTGCCAATCCGCATTCGAACCGCAAAGGAACCAGGATGACCGATCTGACCGGCGGCAAAGATCCCGCCTACGAGTATTTCATCACCGAGCGCCAGACCGAGCCGGGAATGCAGGAAGGCTTCAACTGGTGGCTGTGGGACGATAAGGGCCGGTTCGGCTTTCCGCGCTGCGCAGTCGAGGCGATGGCACCTGACTGGGATCACCCGCACATCGAGATGGGCTTCGTGACGCCCGATGGCCGGGTGATGCGCCAGAACATGGCCGCACCGCGCCACAAGGAAGTGGGGCCTGACGGCAAGGCCTCGCACCTTGGCACCGGCGGGCTATGGTTCGAGGTGGTCGAGCCGTTCAAGCATTACCGGTCGGGCTTTTCGGGCGCCGTCCAGTCCGGCGCGTGGGAAGAGATGCTGGTGCCGATGTACACCACCCAGAAACTCGCGCCGATGCGTTTCGAGATCGAGGCATGGCCGGTGGTGCCGCCGTTTATCCAGGGCACCATGTCGAGCGAGGCCAGGGAACGCATGGCCAAGGGCGGCGAATCGCTGGCTATGGGCGGCGACCGGCTCGAGCAATTGTGCCGGGTCAAGGGCACGATCAACTACGAGGGCAAGGACGTCGAATTTACTGGCGGGGCCTTGCGCATCCGGCGCAAGGGCGTGCGCAAATTGCAGGAATTCTTCGGCCATTGCTGGCAATCGGCGGTGTTCCCCAGCGGCAAGGCCTTCGGCTACATCGCCTATCCCGGCTGCAAGACCGGCAAGGAATACGATTACAACGAAGGCTTCGTCTACCTAGGCGAGGGCGAACTGATCCCGGCGCGCGCGGTCAAGTCGCCGTGGCTGAAGGACTTCCGCTATTCAGGCGAAGACGTGGGCTGCGTGATGGAGACCGAGGACGGTCGCCGCTTTGCCTTTGGCGGCAAGACTTTCGGCGGCGTGCCGACCTTGCCGCCGGGCGAATCGCAGTTCCCGCCGCTGCACCAGATGATTGCGCACTACAGCTTCGAGGGCGAGAGCGCCTATGGTATGATCGAACGCTCGACGATGCGCGACAAGATGACGATGCCGGGCTGAGGCGTGGTGCCGCTGCCGGCTCCCAGGCTCGACCTGCCTGCGTGGGGCTAGGCGACCGGGATTCGATCTATCAATACCTGGTCACAGTCGAGCGAATGGAGAGACTTCGTGCTTACCTTGTATCATCAACCGGGCGCCTGTTCGCTGGCATCCCACATTCTGCTCGAGGAATCCGGGCTCGCCTATGAAACGCGGCATATCGACCTTGCCGCTGGCGAACACCTCTCGCCAGACTACCTTTCGATCAACCCCAAAGGGCGCGTTCCTGCGCTTGCCCATGATGGCCGGATCGTCACCGAATCCCCGGCAATCCTGAGCTACGTCGCCGGGCTGGCACCGGAAGCGCAGTTCCTGCCCGATGAGCTGGTTGCACGAACCCGGGTTCTGGAATGGATGAACTGGCTTTCGGGATCGCTGCACGCGGTTGCCTTTGCCGCTCTCATTCACCCTGACTGGTTCGCCGACAGCGAGAGTGCGCAGGCCGAGGTGCGTGCCCGTGGCCAGCGCTCGGTGGTCGAGCACATGGAGGCGATCGACGCGAAGCTGGCTGGCTGCCAGTGGGCGGTCGACAATCGCTTCTCTCTGGTCGATCCGTACTTGTTGGTGTTTTACACCTGGGGAATACGGCTCGGACTGACCATGGCGACTTACGGCCATTATCGCGAGCATGCCCTGCGGATGATTGCGCGCCCGGCTGTGGCAAAGGTTCTCGCCGAAGAGGGTGTCGTGCCCATCGAGTGACAATCGCGGGGGCAGGGGAAGGCAACTCGGCGACAATTCGCCGGATAACGGAGAGGAAAATACAATGACCAGCAACAGGCGTTCGCTGCTCAAGGGAATGGCATTGGGAAGCGCCGGGGCGGCCCTGCCTGGTGCAGTCGCAAGCCTGGCCGCGGCCTCTCCTGCCTTGGCGCAAGGTGCCGCCGATGGCGGTGCTGCGAGCCGCGCCTGGCTGGCGCTGGCGGGCAAGATGATCGAATGGGACACGAAATTCTCGAGCCCGCCTTTCGCCGGGATCACGTCGAACGAACGCGCCGAGGCCCGGCTCATCATGGCCGACGCCCTGCAACTGGCCCTCGATTTCTGGACCTCGGCGGATACCTCGAACCCCGCGTTCACCCGCTTCGTCGGCACCGACCGCAAGCTGCTTGGCGATAACCCCGATGCGGTCTATTTCTTCGCGCCGATCAGGCCGGATGGACACTATATCATTCGCGGCAATACTGCCGGCGCGATCTACACCTCGTTCACGGTCGAGCGGGCGCAGCGCGATGGTGGCCGTCCGTTCGCGCTGGCCGCCACCCTCAATGACAGCGAGTTCGAGGTTGCGCCCGATGGCTCTTTCGAGATCCACGTTGGTGGTCCAAAACGGGATCGCAACTGGCTGGCGCTCGCCGAGGACGCGCGCACCATCACTACCCGCCACTACTTCGAATGGCAGAAATCGGCCGCCGCCGACCAGAACCTGCACATCCCGCTGACGATCGCGCCGGTGGAGCGCCCCCTCGCGCCCTCCCTCGCCACCGACGAGGAAATGGCCGCGCGGCTCGAAACCGTCGCTACCTATTTCGAGGCAGTGCTGGGGATGAGCGGGCCGACCGACATGCCGAACGATAACGCCGCGGTCGCCTTGTTCAAATCGAAAGTGGCGAACCAGTTCACCGATCCCAACGTGGCCGCCAACAACCGGGCGATGGGCTATGCCGCCGCCGACAACCGCTACCTGCAAACGCAATACGTGCTTGGCCCGGACGAGGCGCTGGAAATGCGCGGCCGCT
>JBIPOX010000182.1:0-4249 GCA_044378785.1 Novosphingobium sp. | reverse complement strand
TCGAATCAGTGCCTGACACCAAGGCTGCAGTCATTTCCGCCCGCGCTTTTGCGCCGCTGGACAAGTTGCTGGACTTATCCGCGCGGTTCTCCACAAGTGCCACCATGTGGCTGTTGCCCAAGGGCGCATCGGCGCAGCATGAGTTGGCTGAGCTTCGCGGCTGGGCCCACATGTTTCACGTGGAACAGTCGCTGACTGACCCCGCTGCGGGGATCATTGTCGGCACCTTGACCGGCAGGAAGGCCAAGAAATCGTGATTCGCATCGCCATTGCCAACCAGAAAGGCGGAGTGGGCAAGACCACCACTGCGATCAACATGGCGACCGCGCTGGCTGCAACCGGCTGGCGGACCTTGCTGGTCGATCTCGATCCGCAGGGCAATGCCTCGACCGGGCTGGGTATCCAGGCAGCGGACCGCGAGCAATCCTCCTATGACGTGCTGGTCGACGAGGCGAGCGTAGCGCAATGCGTGCGTCCGACTTCGATCCCGGGGCTCGACATTGTTCCCGCCACGGTCGACCTTTCGGGGGCCGAAGTCGAACTCGTTGGCGTGGATAACCGCGCCTATCGCTTGTCGGCGCGGCTGACAGCGGACTTGCCCTATGACGTGTGCCTGATCGATTGTCCGCCTTCGCTCGGCTTGCTGACGCTCAATGCCCTGGCGGCAGCAGACAGCCTGCTGGTGCCGCTGCAATGCGAATTCTTCGCGCTCGAGGGGCTCAGTCAGCTGCTCCAGACAGTCGAGCGCGTCCAACAGGGCTTCAATCCTCGGCTCGAGATCGTCGGGGTTGCGCTGACCATGTTCGACCGGCGCAATCGCCTGACCGATCAGGTCGCCGACGATGTGCGCGCCTGCCTAGGCGGTTTGGTTTTCGAATCGGTCATACCGCGCAATGTCCGCCTGTCCGAAGCGCCGAGCCATGGCCTGCCAGCGCTGATCTACGATCATAATTGCAGCGGCAGCCGCGCTTATATGGCCTTGGCGCGTGAGCTGATCAACCGCTTGCCGGAAAGGCGCAAGGCAGCATGAGCGAGGACCAACAGAAAGCGGCGCCTGCCGCAAAGATGCGGCCCAAGGGGCTAGGGCGCGGGCTGGGTGCCCTGCTAGGCGAGACCCGGCGCGAGGAGCCGCTGGTCAGTGAGCAGCCCCGCCAGGGCGAAGTGCCGACGAGCGGCCTCGCCATGCTGCCGGTTGCCGCAATCGAAGCCCATCCCGAACAACCGCGTCGCCATTTCGACGAAGTGGCGCTGGGCGAGCTGGCTGAGTCGATTGCGCAGCGCGGTGTGATCCAGCCAGTGATTGTCAGGCCCTTGCAGCCCGGTCGCTACCAGCTTGTAGCGGGCGAGCGTCGCTGGCGCGCGGCGCAGAAGGCGCGGCTCCACGAAATTCCGGCGATCGTGCGCGACTTGCCCGAACGCGAGGTCATGGCGATTGCCCTGATCGAAAACCTCCAGCGCGAGGATCTCAATCCGATCGAGGAAGCGCGGGCCTATCATCGCCTTGCCGAGAGCGAAGGCCTGACCCAGGCGGAAATCGCGCGGCTGGTCGACAAGAGTCGCAGCCATGTCGCTAACCTGCAAAGGCTGCTGCTGCTGCCTGAACCGGTCATGATCATGGTCGAGAGCGGCGAGCTCAGCATGGGCCATGCCCGCGCCTTGATTGGTAGCAACAAAGCCGAAGAACTGGCCTTTCTGGCGCGAGACAAGCAGCTTTCGGTGCGTGAGGTCGAACGCCTGGTGCGGCGCGCCAATGCTCCGCAAAAGGTGCCCCGGCCAGCGGCGAACCGCGCGCACGATCCGGCTGGCGATGCCGATATTCAGGCAGTGCAGCGCCATCTCGAGGAATTTCTCGGACTGCCAGTCAGGATCGGCGCCGATGCCGATCCCAGCTCGGGCACAGTAACAGTCCGCTATGCGACGCTTGATCAGCTCGATCTGATCTGCCAGCGGCTGACTGGAGGAACGATCTGAATTCCGTCTAAATCACTGTATAAATAGGATTAAGTGACCCAGTTTACCCTGGTCCGTTTGTCAGGGGAAACCCGGATGCACTTGTCGGGCACAGCGCGCGGCGGAGGGGCGGCGCGGCGGCGCGGTGCGGCACGAACCGGCACATCGACATATTCGTACTCGACCGTCTCGGTGCATTCCGGCTCGCCTCGCCGGACATAGGGGGCGGGGCCAGGTGCCACCATTGCCGGCCGTTGGCAGGGCATGCAGCCGCTGGACATCGTCGGGGCAGCATAGCTGTAACGCTGGCTGTAAACAGGGCCATAAGCCGGAGCCGGCTGCGCGCTTCGATAGTAGGCGTAGTAGTCGTCGAAATAGCGCTCGCAGCGCTCGGCGGCCGATTCGCGGCGAATACCACCATGATGGAGCCGGTCGCGGCATTCCGCCAGCCAGCTCGAACGCATCTGCAGGGGCGGTTCATAGCCGCCACCCGGTGCGCTGGAGGTGCCGGGGGCGCTGTGTCCGCCATGCATCATCGGCGGGGGCGGCGGCATCGGCCCGTCTTGGGCCAGGGCCGGTGCGCCAAACGCCGCAAGCGTCATGGCGGTTGCGGCCACGGTGGTCTGGAGCAGCCTGCGAAGGCCCATGGTGCGATCCTTTTCGAGGGCGCGGGCGAATCTGCCCGGCGTTAACGCGATCTTCACCATAGCAGTCGGCAAAAAGCGATGCATTGCCAAGTTATCGCAATGTGCTTGTCCCGTTTCGGAGCAATGGTCCCAGGCTAGATTACCGGGGCGATCCGCCGCGCCAGCGCCTCGATCCCACGGGTATCGGTCGAACCGAAACGCGCCGGAACCGGGCTGTCGAGGTCGATCACTGCGATAATCGCGCCGTCGCGGATCACTGGCACGACCAGTTCGGACTGGCTGGCGGCATCGCAGGCAATGTGGCCGGGAAAGGCGTGGACATCGGCGACGCATTGGCTTTCGCCCGTGAGCGCAGCGGTTCCGCACACGCCGCTGCCCACAGCGATGCGGATGCAGGCAGGCTTGCCGATGAAGGGGCCGAGCACGAGCTCGCCGTCGATCAGGCGATAGAACCCGGCCCAGTTGAGCTGGGGCACGAATTGCCAGATCAGCGCAGCCAAGTTTGCCATGTTGGCGACCGGATCGCGCTCGCCCTCGACCAGCGCGGTAGCGGCGCTGGCCAGTTCGGCATAGAGTTCCTCGCCGTCAAGCTCCGGTTCTGGCGCAAAATCGAACATCGCAATTAGGGATAGCCGATGATTCGGTTGCCGCAAGGGCCGCACGGGCCTATTTCGTCCGACCATGTCGATCTTGCGCAAACTGCTCATCGTGCTCGCCGTGCTGGTGCTGGTCCCGGCGGCTTACATTTTCTACTCGCTCAACAGCGATTCCTCGGATCGGCCGATCACCGACACCATGGGCCCCGATCCGGTGCTGGTCGAACCCGATTCGCAGGCGATCCCGAGCGTCAGCCTGACAGAGCCGCTGGGCTGGCCGACCGATGCCTTGCCGACTCCAGCCAAGGGCCTGAAAGTCAGTCGTTTTGCCGACAAGTTCGATCATCCGCGTACCCTGCTTACCCTGCCAAATGGCGACGTTCTGGTGGCCGAAACCAATTCGCCGCCGCGCACGATGGGTGGGATTGGCGGCTGGGTGATGAACCAGTTCATGTCGCGGGTCGGCGCGGGCGAGCCTTCGCCCGATCGCATTGTCCTGTTGCGCGACGCGGATGGCGACGGAAAGGCCGAACAGCGCCATGTGTTCCGCGAGGCGGACATGGCCTCGCCCTCGGGCATGGCGCTGGGCAATGGCAAATTTTACGTCGCCAATCACAATGCGGTTCTGGCCTTCGATTTCGAGCCAGGCCCGACCAAGCTTGAAGGCAAGCCCGAGAAACTGATGGACTTGCCGCCCGGCGGCAACCACTGGATGCGCAACATCGTGCTCGATTCCACCGGTGAGAAGCTCTATGTCGCCGTCGGGTCCGCGTCGAACATTGCCGAAAACGGCAACGAGGAAGAGGTCGGGCGCGCGGCGATCTGGGAACTCGATCTGGCCAGCGGCGAGAGCCGGCTATTCGCCAATGGCATGCGCAACGCCAATGGCATGGCCTGGAACCCCTCGAGCGGCGAATTGTGGGCAACGGTGCAGGAGCGCGACATGCTTGGGCCCGACCTGGTGCCCGATTACCTGACCAACGTGCCGGTGGGCGTGCATTACGGCTGGCCGTGGATCTACTTCAAGGATGTATACGACACCCGCGTCAACAATCC
>JBIPOX010000300.1:0-2908 GCA_044378785.1 Novosphingobium sp. | reverse complement strand
CGGCCGCACCCTTCAACCTGCTGGCCGCGCAGACCTGGCTCGCGCCGTTCCGCTACAACGCCGCGCCAGCCGCGCCGCGCGTCAACATGGACAGCTGGGACGGCTATACCGTGCAGCGCAAGCGGCTGATCGAAGCGATGGCGGGCGTGTCCAACCCGATAGTGCTCAGCGGCGATTGGCATTCGGCGGCGGCGATGCGCATCCATGCCGATCCGTTCGACGTGAAGTCGCGCCGTGTCGGCCATAATTTTGCGGGCACCTCGATCTCTTCGTCGTGTCCCTGGGCTCCGGCGCTGGCTGCGTCCAAGGGCGACAATCCCCATGTCGACTATGTCGACGGCACCAAGCGCGGCTATCTGCGCACGATCATCGACCGCCGCAACTGCACCGCGCAGTTCCGGACAGTGACCATGCCGACCGACGCGCAATCGCCCTGCACCACCGAGCTTGAGGTGAGGACGCGCGACACCTAGGGTCAGGACCGACGCAGCGCATCAGCCTTGCTCGCGATCTCGACGCTTGACGAGGGAGTCATTGCTCCCCCGCGCCAAGTCTCTCCTCCTTCAGCCGGCTTCGCCGCACCTTGCCGGCCGCGTCGCGCAAGGGTTCGGCAACGAATTCATAGCTGGCCGGGCACTTGTAGCGGTCAAGCCGCGCAGCAACATGCGCGCGCAGCGCCGCTTCGCTCGGTGGACGGGCCGGGTCCTGCACCTCGATAAGGGCATGGATGCTCTCGCCCAGGTCCTGATGCGGCAGGCCGATGACAACGCAGGCGGCGACCCCTTCGCACTCGCTCAGCGCCTCCTCGATCTCGGCGGGATAGACGTTCTCGCCGCCGCGCAGGATGAGGTCAGTGCGCCGCCCGATCACATAGAGGAACCCCTCCTCGTCGAGCCAGCCATTGTCGCCCAGCGAGACCGAACCGGCCGGGCCCTTGCGCATTTTCCCGCCGACATATTCGAACGCGTCTTCGGCGCTGCCTTGCAGCGAGGCGAAGTAGATCTCGCCAGTCTCGCCGGAGCCGAGTCGGGTGCCCTCGGCGTCTAGGATATGGACCGCGCAGCCGAGCGGACGGCCGACCGAGCCGGGGCGTTCGAGCCACTCGCTGCCAGTGATCGCAGTGATGCCGACGCCTTCGGAACCGCCATAGACCTCGATGACGCGGTCGGGCCCCAACCAGTCGAGCCAGGCGCGCTTGAGCCAGGCGGCAATCGGCGCGGCGGTGTGGACCACGGTTTCGAGGCTTGAGACATCGAAGCCGAGGCGTTGCTCGCTGGGCAGCGCCCAGATCCGGCTCATCATCGTTGGCACCATCGTCACCCATTGCGGCCGGTCGCGTTCGACCAGGCGCAGGAATTCGAGCGGATCGAACCGGACCATGCCCGAGATCGAGCAGCCACGCACCATGCCCAGCACGCTGGTGGCAAAAGGCATGTTGTGATGGCAAGGCCCGGGATTGATCAGCACCCCCTGCTCCGGCTGGCGCAGCATGGTCGTGGCGGTGTTCATGCGCGAAGGCTGGTTGGCGACGATCAGTTTGGGTCGGCCGGTCGAGCCGCCAGTGGCAAGGATTTTCCAGTTGCGCGCCAGTTGCGCAGCGATGGCAGCGCGCTCGGGGTGATCATGGCCGAATTCGGACGGCAAGGTGCCTGCGATCACATCGCTCAGCGAGCGCGCGGCGATCACTGCCTTGGGCTCGGCCAGCGCAATTATTTCGGCAAGCTCTCCCGCAGGCATGCTCGCCGAGACAATCGTCGGCGTTGCGCCTAGCTTCCACAGGGCAAAGGACAGCTCGAACAGGGCATTGCCATTGGGCAGGGCGAGCAAGACCCGGTCTTCCGCGCCGACCCCGATCGCGGCCAGCGCATGGGCGCGCCGGGTCGCCCGGTCTTCCAGCTGTGCCCAGGACAGGACCTCGTCACCGTGGCGCAAGGCCCAGCGATCCGGACCGAGCCGCTCTGCCTGATGCGCCGGAACATCTCCCAGCAGGATATCCATGGAAACGCTTCTCCCCAACACCGACGATGGTTTGGTGCCGGTTTTGCCGAGAGTTGCAATCCCGTCCGAGGTTATGCGCGCGATTTTTGTCAGGCTCTAGGGCGTTTTCCGTTCAAGCTGGCGCGAACGGAAAAGCGACGCTCAAACGCCGCGCGGGCTTGTCGCACTATTCCGATCCAGATTGATCGGAATGTGCTCCCGCCAGCGCCTCAGGCAAGTGGCCCGGTCAGGGCTTACGGCGGGCTCTGCCCAACATGCGCGCGCTAGCAATCGAGCGTGGTGTCGCGCTCCCACTGGGTGAGGTGGCGGGCATATTCGTTCCACTCGCCATGCTTGAGCTTGAGGTAGGACGGGACCAGCGCGCCCAGCGCCCCGCGCAGATCGCGCGTCGGATCCGATGCCAGCCGCGCCGTGGCCACCGCATAGCGGAACACCATGCCCGCAAGCTGCAACGTCCGGCGCGCGCTCTCCAGTGTCCCCTTGCCTTCAATCTTGCGGACGGCGGCCAAAATGTCGGCGGGTTCAATTTCGCCAATCGGCAGGCTGCCCAGGGCGGCATTCAGGCGGGACAGCAGATATTCGCTCCGCTTGGCCGTGGCAGGTGCCCAGCCGTCCTGCCCGTCCGCCTTTCGCTTTGCGCAATACTCGGCAGAGATGATCGCAAAGGTGTTCATCGCCTCTGCCCGCTGGCGCACCTTCGCACGCCGCTTCTCTCGCGACGGGTCTTTACTGGCAGCGATTAGCTCTCTGGCCTCATCCCGGCGTTTGCGGGCTTCAGCCAGGCTGACTTCGGGATAGGCACCGAATGCCGCCAGCTTTTCCTTGCCAGCCAGCCTATACTTCAGCCGCCAGAGCTTCCCGCCCGCTGGCGTCACCAGCAGATAGAGGCCAGCCCCATCAGCGAGCTTGT
>JBIPOX010000353.1:0-2542 GCA_044378785.1 Novosphingobium sp. | reverse complement strand
GAGGCGGCAGTCAACGTCGGTTCCCGGCGCTATTTCGAATACCTGATTGAATTGAAGGACCGGCCGGAGCAATAACCGCTCCTGCGACAGGGACTAGCGGGGGGAAGCACGAAAAATGGCGCAAGAGCAGGTGTTCGCGGCGGACAGGCTGGCCAGGGTCAAGTCCGAGAGAGTAGCCTCGCAATGGACCGAGCGCCAGACCATCATCTACAATCTCGGCATCGGTTTTGGCGCAGCGGCAATCGCGGATGACACTCTGCTGCGCTTCGTGCTCGAGGAGGGCACTGCCGCTTTTCCGACGATGACCGCGATGATGGGGTCATCCGGTTCGGGCGCAGCGATCATGGACCCGCAATACGGCGTCAACCTCCAGATGATCGTCCACGGCGAGGAGGAGGTCGAACTGTTCGGCGCGCTTCCTGCCGAGGGTCCGCTCCTCTCCGACAGCGCGGTCGAGGGGCTGTGGGATCTTGGCGAGGCGAAAGGCGCGGTGCTGCGCATGGTCAAGCGGCTCTATCGCGGCGACGATGAGAGCCTCCTGGCGGCCTGCGCCTCGACCATCATGCTGCGCGGCAATGGCGGTTTCGGAGGCAGCGCCGAGGGCGCGCCCAAGGCGCGGGCTACCCCCGAACGCGCTCCGGATGGCAGCGCCAGCTCGATCACCCGGCCCGAGCAGGCATTGATCTACCGTCTGTCAGGCGACGTCAATCCGCTGCATTCAACCCCTGCTTTTGCGCGCGGCGCGGGCTTTCCCGGCCCGATCCTGCACGGGCTGTGCACCTATGCGATCTGCGCGCGCACGCTGGTCGCGGCCGTGGCAGACGGCGACGAGACGCCGCTGAAATTCATCAAGGTGCGGTTTTCCAGTCCGGTCTACCCAGGCGAAACGATCCGGCTCGAATGGTGGGACGAAGGCGCGGGGAGCTATGCCTTCCAGGCCCGCGTAGAGGAGCGCGACGTGATCGTGGTCAGGGGCGGCGAGGCGCGCTTTGGCTGAACGCTGCAACGCAGCTGCAAGCAGGTTACAAGGGAACTGGACAGAACATGGACATCGCACGCAGCCTGATCGAGGAGCTGGAGACGTTCTCTACTCCCTCGATCCTCAATGGACTCAAGCGGCTCGGCCTGCCAGTCGAGAAACTCGAGACGATGGACCGTATGGCGATCGCCAGCCAGACACCCGGGCTCGGCGCGCGTTGCGGGCTTGCCGTGACCCGCAAGATCTCCACCCGGCGTAGCGGCCCGGCCGGCGGCAGCCTTCAGGCCGGACCCGACCAGGGCCTGCTCGCGGAGCCGGGACCACGTTTCCTCGTGGTCCAGAACATCGGCGACTGGCGCGGCCCGGTCGCCTGCTGGGGCGAGCTGACCGCGCACATCAATGTCGCGCTCGATTGCCGCGCCGGGGTGACCAACGGGCCAGTCCGCGACGTTCCGGAGATGGAGCGGCTCGGCTTTGCTACCTGGTCGAGCGGGGTCGGCCCTGGCGGCGGCCATGTCGACCTGCTGGCGATCAACGAGCCCGTCGCCCTGGCAGGCGTGGTGGTCAATTCCGGCGACCTGATACACGGCGATGCGCACGGGATCGTCCGGATTCCCAAGGAGCTTGCCGCCGACCTGCCGCAAGCGATCCGCGAGGCCGAGGCGCGCGAGGCCAGGCTATTCGCGGTCTGCCGCTCGTCGCGGCGATGAAGGCGGGTTGAGCTTTCGTCATTCCCGCGAAAGCGGGAACCCATCACCTGAGCTCAGCTACTTGGCTCAGATTCGGAGATGGATCCCCGCCTGCGCGGGGATGACGAACAATTGGTCTTGCGCAAATTGCCCGGGAAGCGTGCGTAAGGACTTTCAGGGAATAACCTTCGAGGCATCCTTGGCCTGCTGGCCTTCCCAGGTCCACGGCTTGCGATCATCGAACGGCGGCAGCTCGTTCAAGGGCGAGGAGCCGCCCTCGAACGTCTCGGGCTTGAAGCCGAAACCACCGTCGATCGTGGTCTTGCGGATCTTCCAGCCCTTGGCGGTGCGCACATAGGTATTGGTGCGCAGTGACAGCCCGACCGAGGGCTTGGCGCCGCGGAACTGGAACATGCCCAGCTGCACTGCCTTGCCAGTCGCCTCGTCGCCGTTCACTTCGACCGATTGCGATACACACGTCTGGAACACGTAAGGTAACGGGCCTGCATCGCCGTAGAAATAGTCCCAGTATTCGGTGTACTGCTCGCGGCCCTTGGGGCCCTTGCCTGGCTCGTGCAGGCCCCGGACCTCGAAGGTCGCATCTTCAGCCAATTCGTCGAGGCATTCCATCCGTCCGGCCTGAAGCCCGCCTAAGCCACCTGTGCAATTCCAGTGAAAGCGGTGAAAGCAATCCTCTATCTCGCGCACGTCCTGCAATTCGCGCAACCGTGCGCCCTGCTCCGCCACCAGCGCCTCGAGCGCGGCCAGCCTGTCTTCACTCATCGTGCGTCCTCTCTCTTGCGAAGGTATCAGGAAGCGGCCTTGGCCGCGTCCTTGGCCTGCTGGCCTTCCCATGTCCACGGCGTGCGGTCGT
>JBIPOX010000181.1:0-4327 GCA_044378785.1 Novosphingobium sp. | reverse complement strand
TTTCGGCCGGCATGAACCCGATGGACCTCAAGCGCGGCATCGATCTTGCCGTGACCAAGGTTGTCGAGGATCTGAAGGCCCGCTCGAAGCCGGTCGCAGGCTCGCAGGAAATCGCCCAGGTCGGGATCATCTCGGCCAATGGCGACCGCGAAGTCGGCGAGAAGATCGCCGAGGCCATGGAAAAGGTCGGCAAGGAAGGCGTCATCACCGTCGAGGAGGCCAAGGGTCTCGAATTCGAGCTTGATGTCGTCGAGGGCATGCAGTTCGACCGCGGTTACCTCTCGCCCTACTTCGTCACCAATCCCGACAAGATGACGGTCGAGCTGGAAAACCCCTACATCCTGATCCACGAAAAGAAGCTCTCGAACCTGCAGTCGATGCTGCCGATCCTCGAAGCCGTGGTGCAGTCGGGCCGTCCGCTGCTGATCATCGCCGAGGACATCGAGGGCGAGGCGCTTGCCACGCTCGTGGTCAACAAGCTGCGCGGCGGCCTCAAGGTCGCAGCGGTCAAGGCCCCGGGCTTTGGCGATCGCCGCAAGGCGATGCTCCAGGACATCTCGATCCTGACCGCGGGCGAGATGATTTCAGAAGACCTCGGCATCAAGCTTGAGAGCGTGACGCTCGCCATGCTTGGCCAGGCGAAGAAGATCTCGATCGACAAGGACAACACCACGATCGTCGACGGTTCCGGCGCTGGGGACGACATCAAGGCCCGGGTCGAACAGATCCGCGCCCAGATCGAGACCACCACGTCCGATTACGACAAGGAGAAGCTCCAGGAGCGGCTCGCCAAGCTAGCTGGCGGCGTCGCCGTCATCAAGGTCGGCGGTGCCACCGAGGTCGAGGTGAAGGAGCGCAAGGATCGCGTCGATGACGCGCTGCATGCGACCCGCGCCGCGGTCGAGGAAGGCATCGTTCCGGGCGGCGGCACCGCGCTGCTCTATGCCACCAAGTCGCTCGACGGCATGGCCGGCATCAACGAAGACCAGACCCGCGGCATCGACATTGTGCGCCGCGCTCTGCAGTCGCCGATCCGGCAGATCGCCGAGAACGCGGGCTTCGACGGCGCTGTCGTCGCGGGCAAGCTGATCGACGGCAACGACGAGAAAATGGGCTTCAACGCTTCGACCGACATCTACGAAGACCTGGTTGCGGCGGGCGTCATTGATCCAACCAAGGTTGTGCGCACCGCGCTGCAGGATGCCGCGTCGGTGGCTGGCCTGCTGATCACCACCGAGGCCGCCATCGCCGAGAAGCCGGACGACAAGCCGTCGATGCCAATGCCCGACATGAGCGGCATGGGCGGCGGCATGGGCTTCTGATTCGAATCAGAAGCCGAATCGCACACCAGACAGGGGCCGGGCAGGAGCAATCCTTCCCGGCCCCAGTTCGTTTGGAGGCCGCACAAACGGCTGTTTAAGGGCTAAAATCCCGCCAGATGTTCCGCTCATCGCTTGGAAGAGTCGTTTCGTCCCGCAGGCCTTTGGTTCGGGCAAGCGACTGGATTAAGGCAAAATACAGAGACTCCGGTGTATCGGGAAGCGATGACGGCGATGCAGATCAGGCAGGCTTGGACCAGATTGACAGGCGCGGTTGCGCTTGCGATTTCGGCCAGCTTCCTGCCCACGACTGCCGCGCTGGCCGATGAGGCCTCTGCGCTCAACCGTGCATTCGACAGTGCGCTGGGAACCGAATTTCGCGCTCCGCGCAGCTATTCCACCTCGCTCGAGGCACAGATTGCGGCCCTGGCCGAGGCATCGCAGGGCCGCATCGGCGTTGCCGCGCTGGATCTGGACACCGGCCGCATCATCGAGGTGCTCGGCACGCAACGCTTCCCGATGGCCAGCACCAGCAAGATCGCCATCGCAGCGGCCTTCCTCGACGGGGTAGAGCGCGGCCGTTGGACCTTGGATACCCAGTTCCCGCTGCTCATTCCGCAACCGTCCGCAAAGTTCTCGACGCCGGTCGCCCCGGTGCGCGAGGGCGAATACATGGCGGCGATCGACCTGATCGAGCTGATGATCGCGCGCAGCAGCAATCCGGCCACCGACGCGCTGCTCGCTGTTGTCGGCGGACCGCGCGCGGTCAATGACTGGGCACGCCGCGCCGGCATTGCCGATTTCCGCATCGACCGCGACATTGCCACGCTGGTGCGCGACGATGGCCGGGTCGATCCGGCCTCGGTGATCGACTACCGCGACAGTGCAACGCCGCTCGCGATGGTCCAGATGCTGCGCGGCCTGCACGATGGCCGCTGGCTCAATGCCCGCAGCCGCGAAGTCATCCTTGGCGCGATGGAGCGTTGCCGCACCGGCAAGCGGCGCATTCCCGCCCTGCTTCCCGAGGACGCACTGGTCGCGCACAAGACCGGCTCGCTGTTCAACACCACGAGTGATGTCGGCATTGTCCGCACGCCCGATGGCCGCTCGTTTGCAATTGCCATCTATGTCACCGGTCAGGGCTCGCGGCTCGATCGCGAGGACCGGATCGCACAGCTCGCGCGCGCCATCTACGACGGCTATTCGGCGAGCCCGGCTCGGCCGCAGCTTACCGCCATGCGCGAAGCGTCAGCTCCTAGCCTGCGTTAGCGCCTCGCGCTTTTCCTTCACATATTGCTGGGCGCGCATGCGCAGATAATGGCGGATCGCTTCCAAGGTCGGCTCGTCGAGTTCGGCAAAAGCGGGCATTCCTGCCGGGACCAGCGCGCCGTCGCGCACAATCGCACGGAACGCCGCGGCATCGAGGATCACCGGAGAGGTCCGCAGGTTCGGGCCACTACCTGCCGCCAGCGCGTTGAAGCCGTGGCAGGTCATGCAATTACCGAAAGCTCGCCCACCCAGCTGCGCCATGGCCCGATTCGGCACGAAGCCGGGATCGGCTAGCGGCGGGCGGATCGCACTGGTCTCGCGCGGCGGAAGGCTGGCCTTGCCGCCCAATGCGAAAGTCAGCACCCGGCGCGGAAGGTAGTAGTCGGGTTCGTACTTGGCGTTTTCGGGCGAAAACAGGCCGCCACCCCCCGCGCCATTGCCGGTCAGTACGGTGACATATTGCACGCCGCCCAGCCGGTAGCTGATCGGGGGGGCGACTACCGGCGCGCCGGTGGCAAAGCTCCACAGCTGCTTGCCGCTACGCGCATCATAGGCAACGAAGCGCCCGTCGATGCGGCCTTGGAAAACGAGGTCGCCACCGGTCGAGAGCACTCCGCCTGGCCAGTTGCCAGGCAAGGCAACGCGCCAGCGTTCCTTCTGCGTCACCGGATCCCATGCCTTGAGGAAGCCGCGACGTGCACCGGACAGATCGGGATCGGGGTCCATCATTACCCCCGAGGACAGGGCCGGCGGCAGGTTCGCCAGGTCAAGCCCGTCGTCGCCGATCAGCGAGGCACCCTCGATCACCGGGATGTAAACAAGGCCAGTGCGCGGGCTGTAGCTTTGCGGCAGCCAGCTATGTGCGCCGCGCACGCCTGGCCGCAGCTCGAACTGGCCGGGCTTGCCGTGATAACGAAGCCCCGGGTTCTCGACCGGGCGGCCGGTCCTGGCGTCGATGCGTTCGGCCCAGGTCACCTTGTCGGCATACTGTCCGGTTGAAAGCAGCTCGCCTGTCGCCCGATCGATCACATAGACGAAGCCGTTCTTGGGTGCCTGGATCAGGACCCGGCGCGGCTTGCCGCCAATCTCCAGCGTTGCCAGGCTCATGTCCTGCGATGCAGTGCAGTCCCACTGCTCACCGGGGCAGAGCTGATAGTGCCAGACGTAATCGCCGGTATCGGCTGTGACTGCGACGATCGAGGCAAGAAACAAGTTGTCTCCGCCCTGCGGGCTGCGCACCTTCTGGTTGTAGGGAAACCCGTTGCCGACGCCAATGTAGATCAGGCCAAGGTCGGGATCGTGCGACAGCGCATTCCACACCGTCCCGCCGCCGCCCCGGCGCGAACCGTCGGCTTTGCTCCAGCCGCCCGGCCAGGACGCGCGCATCAGCGCTTGCGCCTTCGCCCCGCCCGCGCCGGGTTCCTCGCCGGGTACCGTGTAAAACCGCCACAGCCGCTCGCCGCTGGCCGCATCATAGGCAGTGACGTAACCCCTCAGCGGCGTGTAATCCGCGCCGCCATGGCCGATCAGGACCTTGCCGTCGAACACCCGCACTGGCCCATTGGTGTGGCGCATCTCGCCTGCCGGATAGTCGCGCTGCTCCCAGGCTACCGCACCGGTCGCGGCATCGAGCGCCACCAGCCGTCCGTCATGGGTGCCAAGGAACACCCGGCCATTGGCATAGGCCAGCCCTTTCGGGCCCCAGCCGAGCCGCAATTGCATGCCTTGCGAGGCTTCGC
>JBIPOX010000010.1:0-12010 GCA_044378785.1 Novosphingobium sp. | reverse complement strand
ATGCGGATCGCGCCGTCGATCCTCCACAGCTGGCCGTTCATGTAGGTGTTGCGCACCAGTTCCAGCACCAGCGAGCCGAATTCCTCCGGCTTGCCGAGCCGCTTGGGGAAAGGCACCGACTTGTTGAGCCCTTCGAAGATTGCCTCGTTGTAGTCCTTGACCGAGAGCATCGGCGGTGTTGCGAAAATGCCGGGCAGGATCGCGTTGACGCGCACGCCAACGTCCATCAGGTCGCGCGCCATCGGTAGCACCATGGCGTTGACTGCGCCCTTGCCGCCGCCGTAAGCCACCTGGCCGATCTGGCCATCCTGCGAGGCAGCGGACGAGGTCATGATGATCACGCCGCGCTCGCCATCCTCGTTGAGCGGTTCGGCACCGGCCATGCCGAGCGCGCCGATCGAGGCGACGCGGTAGCTGGCGGTAAAGATGCCATCGGCCGACTTCGCAATCTGTTCGGTCGGGGTGCGGGCATAGCCGCCCTTTTCCTTGTCCCAACGCACGGTCTTGCCGCCGCCCGAAACCACCGCGCAGTGGACGACGATGCGTTCCTGACCATGGGCAGCGCGCGCCTTGGCAAAACCGGCCTCGACGCTTTCCTCGCTCATGATGTCGACCTTGCAGAACACGCCGCCGATATCCCTGGCATGGGCCTCGCCCGCTTCCTCGTTGATGTCGAAGATCGCGACCTTGATCCCTGCATCGGCGAGCGCCTGGGCGCTGGCTTTGCCGAGGCCGGACGCGCCGCCAGTGACGACGGCGGCGAGGGAACTGTTGATCTGCATGGCTTGGCTCTCCGGAAATTGGCGAATCGTTGGATGAAAGCCGCCTAGCGCAGCTTGGCTTGCGAGTCGAAACCCTGCTGCAAGCAGGGCCGCGCCGCGCGCGCGATCATCGCCACGGCGCTTGGCAGGTTAGCGGTAGTGGAGCACTTCGACTGCGCCGCCGATGAACGGGGTGATGATCCCGGCAAAGGTCTTGAAGCTGTCCGATGCCTTGGCAGCCTCGTGCGCGGCGACCGAATCCCATTCGACCAGCAGCAGCATGGTGCCCGGATTTTCGATGCCTTGCATGGCAGTGACCTTGTGGCAGCCCGCGCAGGCGGCAAGCGCGGCGCTGCCGCCTGCATTCATCGCTGCGACCATAGCCGCTGCGTCACCGTCCTTTACCGGGATCACGCATGCTTCCAGTTCCATTACTCTCTCCCTTGGTTAGCGTTCAACGCAGCCTGTCTGGCGGCAATATCGTCATGCTGAACGTGTTTCAGCATCCATCGCCGGATTCAGAAATGAAGATGGACCCTGAAACGAGTTCAGGGTGACAAGAATCTCAAACCCTCAGCTGTCGAAACCCGGACAATCGCGCGCTGCCTTGCGCAGCATCGCCGGCCAGAACGCGAAATCGAGGAAGGCGGTCCCCAGCTTCTCGATCTGCGCGGGCATAGCCTCGATCGCCGCTGGCGGAGCATGGCGCACCGCACGGCCAGTGCCGAGCGCGCGCACTTGCGCGGCGCAGGCGAATTCGAGCGTGACCATCCGGTAGAATGCTTCGGCGACACTGGTGCCCGTGGTCAGGGTGCCGTGGTTGCGCAGGATCATCACGTTGTGCCCGCCAAGGTCGGCCTGCAATCGCTCGCGCTCGGCATAGTCGTCGGCGATGCCCTCGTAGTAATGGTAGACGACATCGTGATAGATCTGCAGCGCCGTCTGGGTAATCGGCAGCAGGCCCTCCTCCATCGCCGAAACCGCGGCACCGTCACGGGTGTGCAGGTGGATCACGCAATTGACGTCGGCGCGACCGGCCAGGACCCCGCTGTGGATCGTGAAAGCCGCCGGGTTCATCGGGTGGCCCGGCGGAGCGATGACATTGCCGTCGAAATCGACCCGCGTCAGGTTCGAGGCAGTGACCTCCTCGAACAGCAGACCGAAAGCATTGAGCAGGAAGGTGCCATCGGGCAAGCGCGCCGACATGTGGGTGGCGATATGATCGTCCCAGCCATTGAGCGCGCACAGCCGGAACGCGGCGGCAAGATCGCGGCGCAATCTCGCCTCGGTCGCGGCGAAAGTATCGGACGGTGCGGTCATCGTCGCCATGGCTGTTCTCCTGTCGATCAGCGCGCGGTCATTTCCACCACTTCGTTGATGTGGCCCTCGGGATCGAGCACGAAAGCGACCTTGATGCCGAACTGGGTAATTTCGCGGACCGGTTCGGCCAGGCTGCCGCCCGCCGCCAGCGCCCGCGCGCAGACCGCGTCGAGATCGCGGGTGATGAAACCCTGCACTGCCTCACCCGCAGCAGGGGGATTGCCGTCGGTGAAACTGATCAGGGTCAGCCCGCCGACCTCGCGCCCCGCGCTGGCCTTGTAGGTGATTTCCGAGATCGGCCGCCCGAACATCACGTCGGAATGGCGGTTGTTCTCGACCAGGCCAAAGACCTCGCCATAGAAGCGGCCCATCGCCTCGAGATCGGCGACGAAGGTCTTGGCGAAGACATAGTCGGTGTCAGTCATGGTCCGGGGTTCCTCAGGCGGCAAGGCGCGGATTGGGCGCGGCTTCGGGATAGCTGGTTGGCCCGCCGCAATCGTAGGCGGCATTGAGGGCGCGGATGAACACCGGATCGTGGAGCGGATCGACCGGCGTTGCGATCTCCATGCCGCGCGCCCTGACATCGGCGATCAGGGTTTCGAACACCCGGTCGAACGTGAGGTTGTCCGAACCATCCATGTTCTTTTTCAGCTCGTCGTAGTCGGCAAATACCTCGGCGGACCAGTGGACGAGGAAACGCAGTTCATCGGTGTGATAGCGCTCGATCACCGTGTCGCCGGTCTTGACTATCCAGCCGTCCCGGTCGCCCGGCGCGCCAGTGAACACGCTGTCGAAGGCCAGGCCCTCGGGCATGCGCCGATCGAGCGGTCCGTTGGGTTCGCCGCGATGGACCATCATCTCGTTCTGGACGATGACGGCGCGGTTGTAGATCGGCGAGAGCACGCGGGCGGGCGGCTCCATCGGGCCATCGGGCCAGTAGGTGAAGCCGCTTTCGGGATCGTGGCTGAACCAGGTGATGACCTGCGCCATCTTGATCAGGTAGTCGCGGAACAGGCCAGACTTGCCCATCACCGAGCATAGCCAGGTCGGTGAATTGGAAAAGCGCACGCCGCGAAAGCTAGGCGAATCTAGGTGGCCCGGATCGCGGTTGGCGCAGGGGCCGTTGACGTTGAACAGCATCATTTCGGGCTTGGCGTAGTCGGCCCGCCAGTAGGCCTTGGCATGTTCGATGAAGGCCTGATTGTAGAACACGTCATGCAGTTCGGGATAGAGCACGGTGCCATAATCGGCATAGTGGCCCCGGAAGGTCGGCGTCATGAACATCTCGAGCGAGGGCACCACGCCCTTGGGGAAACTGCCGGCAGAGGTCGCCAGCAATTCCTCGGCATTGGCGAAATGCTGGGCTAGAAACAGTTTCCACTCGCCCTTGTCGTGGACGACATCGAGCATCCGCCGTTTCTGTTCCTCGGTGAACGGCCTGTCGATCTCGACCGGCCTTGCCGCAGGTTTGAGCAGGTCGGAAAGTTCGCGCCGCCGCGCCAGATCGAGCATCGAAAAAATCCTCTCCAGAATTGCAGGCAGCCTAGCAGAGGACGGGGCCGGATCAACCGCGCGATTGCGGGCAAGAATGGCTGGGGCGGCAGGATTCGAACCTGCGAATGCCGGCATCAAAAGCCGGTGCCTTACCGCTTGGCGACGCCCCAGCAAGCCGGGAGCGCCTAGCCGCTCGCGCGCGCTTTGAAAAGGGGATGCGTTCGGCTCAGCCCATCACTGCATCGATATCGGCGGGGCTGTGGCGCTCCTTGGTGTTGCCCTCGCCATCGAGATTGACCTTCGAGCCGCGCTTCACGCCCACGCGCCCGTCGATTTCGCGCACCCAGCGCCCGAGGTTCTCGTAGCTGGCGACATCGAGGAAGGTCGCGCCGTTCTCGTAGGCCTTGTCATGCACGAACATCGACAGCCAGGCATGGTTGGCAATATCGGCGATCGAATATTCGTCGCCGGCAAGAAAGCGCGACTGCGCCAGCCGCTTGTCGGCGACATCGAAGCTGCGCTTGGCTTCCATCGCATAGCGGTTGATCGGATACTCGTATTTCTCCGGCGCATAGGCGTAGAAATGGCCAAAACCGCCGCCAAGGCTCGGCCCCGTGGACATCTGCCACATCAGCCAGGACAGGCATTCGGCGCGCGCCGCTGCGCCTTTGGGGATGAAGGCGTCGAATTTCTCGGCAAGGTGCAGCAGGATCGCGCCCGATTCGAACACCCGGAACGGCTCGCTTCCCGAGCAATCGAGCAAGGCCGGGATCTTCGAATTGGGATTGATCGAAACGAAGCCCGAGCCAAACTGGTCGGCCTCGAAAATGCTGACCAGCCAGGCATCGTACTCGGCCTCGGAATAGCCGGCCGCCAGCAGCTCCTCGAACAGGATCGTCACTTTCTTGCCGTTGGGCGTGCCTAGCGAATAGAGCTGGAAGGTATGTTCGCCGCGCGGCAGCACGGTTTCGTGGGTGGCGCCCGAAACCGGGCGGTTGAGCTTGGAAAAGCGTCCGCCGTTCTCCTGGTCCCAGGTCCAGACCTTCGGCGGCACATATGCGGTATCGGCCATGATCGCTCCCTTTTGCCTCTGGCGTGACTATGACCGTGCAGGTCTGTGATCGCAAGGCGGCAAAGCCGGTTGACAGGTGCGCCGGGGTGCCGTGGTATGTCACCAGAACGGGAGAGCAGCTGACATGGAGCATGCATTCAAATATGTGCCCGAGCCGGGCCGCCCGCTGTCCAACCGCAGTGCCGAAGTGGTGGTGCGCGGCCAGTACCACAAATTCATGCTGATCCCGCCGATGGAGCATCACACCCGCTGGTTCGACGCGGGCCTCGTCTCGATCGGCGTCGAATCGCGCGCGCTCGGCACCGAGGAGTTCATGATCCGGGGGCCGAGCATCCACGTGTTCGATGCCATGCACGACAAGGAATTCGTGCGTTTCGACATCTTCGGCGAGGTCCTGCACTATCACTACGTGCTGGCCGACAAGGACCACAACGAGGTCTGGGGCTATGATCCCGACACCAACGGGCCAATGCTCGACTGGGTGATCAACGCCCTGCGCGACCGGTTGCCGACGATGCTGCGCAAGTCGGGAGCAGAGGCGCTGGCGCGTGAGGTCGAGCAGCAGGGCTGGGACGCTTCGGTGCTCGACGATGTGCGCCGTGCTGCGGTTCAATCGCTCCGGCCGCGCCCTGACGATCTCGACCGGGCGCGCGAAGGCGTGGAATGGATGATGAAGTGGAAGGCCGTGCACCCGCAGTTCAACACGGTCGAAGAGGATGCCATCTGAGCCGCTGCCGACAATGATCGAACTGCACACCTCCGCTTCGCCTAACGGCTGGAAGATTTCCGTGATGCTCGAGGAGTGCGGCCTGCCTTACGAGGTGCACCCGATCGCGCTTGGCAAGGGCGAGCAGCGCTCGCAAGCATTCCTGCGGCTCAGCCCGAACGGGCGCATCCCGGCGATTGTCGATACCGATCCGCAAGGCGGCGGCGATCCGGTAACCGTGTTCGAGACCGCCGCGATCCTGATCTACCTCGCCGAGAAGACCGGGTGCTTCCTGCCTGCCGACCTGCGCGGCCGGACCGAGACGCTCGAATGGCTGATCTGGCAGGTTGCCGGGCTTGGCCCCATGCTCGGACAACATGGCCACTTTGCGCTCTATGCTACTGAAAAAATACCCTATGCTATCGAACGCTATCGCAGCGAGACGTTGCGGCTCTATGGCGTGATGGATCGGCGGCTGGAGCAGCGCGACTGGCTCGCTGCCGGGCAATATACCATTGCCGACATGGCTTGCTTTCCGTGGATCCAGACCTGGAAAGCGCAATCGATCCCGCTCGACGATTTCCCCGGGGTCAAGGCCTGGTACGAGCGGCTCAAGCATCGCCCCGCGCTGCGTCGGGGCATGGACATGATGCGTGCGGGCATGGCACCAATGGGCCAGTTCAGCGAGGAAGTGCGTCGCAATCTTTTTGGAACAGGAACACCTGAATGACCAACCGGGTTGAGTTTTTCTACGATCTGTCCTCGCCGTGGACCTACATGGCCTTCGCATCGATCGGCCCGATCCTGGCCGAGGCAGGCACTGGCATGACCCTGCGCCCGTTGCTGGTCGGCGGAGTGTTCAATGCGGTCAACCAGGGCGTCTATGCCAATCGCAGCAACACCGAATCGCCCAAGACCAAGGCGATGCAAAGGTGGACCAAGGATTGGGCGGCTTATGCAGGGGTGCCGATGAATTTCCCTTCGCCGCATCACCCGCTGCGCTCGGTCCATGCGATGCGGATGTGCTGTGCCTTGCAGGACGACCAGGCAGTGCTCGAGCGTTTCTCGCGCGCTGCCTTCGAGGCCTATTTCCGCGATCAGGCCAATCTCGACGATCCCGCCGAACTGGTGAAGGTTGCTGATGCCTGCGGGCTCGACGGCAAGGCGCTGGCCGATCTCACCCAGTCCCAGCCGATCAAGGATCGCCTGCGCGACAACACCGACGAGGCGATCGCGCGCGGTGCATTCGCCGACGATCTTCGTCGATCGCGAATACATGTATTTCGGCAATGACCAGCTGCCCCTGGTACGCGCGCGGCTGATGGGAGAGCTGCCATGACCCGGCCACTCGAAGGAAAGATCGCCATTGTCGCGGGCGCGACCCGGGGAGTAGGCCTGGGGGTAGCGATCGAATTGGGCGCTGCCGGGGCCAAGGTCTATTGCCTTGGCCGCACGCTCGAGCCGGGGCAGGGCGAGCGCACTGGCTCGCTCGCCGAGACAGTGGCCGAGATCGAGGCGCTGGGCGGGCAAGGAGTGGCGATTGCCTGCGATGCCAGCGACGACGAGGTGCTGGCCGGGATCATCGATCGGGTCCGGCAAGAGCAGGGCCGCCTCGACGTGCTGGTCAACAGCGTGTTTTCCGCAGGCCGGCTCGGGCCGTTCATCGGCAAGCGGTTCTGGGAGACGCCAAGCTCCATCTGGGAGAGCGTCGTCGATCTCGGCGCGCGCTCTGCCTTCTATGCCAGCCGCCACGCCGCGCCGCTGATGATCGAGACCGCACAGCGCCACGGCGGTGTGCCGCTGATCTGCAATGTCACCGGGCGCGCGTCGATCCGCTATCGCTACAATGTCATCTACGGGGTCGGCAAATCGGCGACCGAGCGGCTGACCCGCGACATGGCGCTCGATCTCAAGGATCACGGCGTCGCAACAGCCTCGGTCTGGCCCAACGGCCATTCCGCCAATGCCGCCCATCCCGAGACCATGCGCTACAGTGGCCGCGCGGTGGTGGCGCTGGCGAGCGATCCGGGGCTGATGGCGCGCAGCGGCAAGTACTACTGGTCGGCCGAACTGGGCGGTGAGTTCGGCTTTACCGACGAGCATGGCCACAGCCATGTGCCTGGCCCGCTGGTCGATGAGTATAGCCTAGACGTGGAGTGAATCAGGCGATCTCGCGCACCCATCCGTGGGTGTCGGGAGCAGTGCCGCGCTGGATCGAGACCAGCCGATCCTTGAGCCGCCCGGTCAACTGTCCGGGTCCGCCTGAACCGACCGTAAAGGCCATGTCGCGGCCTTCGACCTTGCCGACCGGAGTAACCACGGCAGCAGTGCCGCAGGCAAAGCATTCGACCAGCCTGCCCGATTTCGCGTCCTGCGCCCACTGGTCGATCGAATAGCGTTCCTCGCGCACGCTCAACTCTTCCTCACGGGCTAGGGTCAGCAGGCTGTCGCGGGTGATCCCGGGCAGGATCGTGCCGGTCAGCGGCGGGGTAAGCAGCGAGCCGTCGTCGAAGGCGAAGTAGAGGTTCATGCCGCCCAACTCCTCGATCCATTTGTGCTGTTCGGCATCGAGGAAGACGACCTGATCGTGGCCGCGCGCAATCGCTTCGGCTTGCGGCACCAGGCTGGCGGCGTAGTTGCCGCCGCATTTGGCTGCTCCGGTGCCGCCAGGCGCGGCGCGCGAATATTCGCTCACCCAGATCGAGACCGCCGGTGCGCCGGACTTGAAATAGTTTCCTGCCGGGCTGGCAATCGCCATGTAGCGATAGCGCTTGGCTGGCCGCACCCCGAGGAAGGCCTCGGTCGCGAACATGAAGGGGCGCAGGTAGAGCGAGCCGCCTTCGACGGTCGGGAACCAGTCGCGGTCGGCCAGAACCAGCTGCCGAACCGATTCCACGAACAGTTCCTCGCGCAGTTCGGGCATGGCCAGCCGCCTGGCCGAAGCATTGAACCGTGCCGCGTTGGCTTCCGGGCGGAACAGCGCGATGCTGCCGTCGGCGCGCGAATAGGCCTTCAGGCCCTCGAAGATTTCCTGCGCATAGTGCAGCACCGCGGCTGCCGGATCGAGCATGACCGGGCCATAGGGCACTACCTGTGCATCGTGCCAGCCGCGCTCCTCGTCCCAGTCGATCGTCACCATATGATCGGAAAAGGACATGCCGAAACCGGGGTCGGCAAGGATCGCGGCGCGCCGCTCGGCAGGAGTGGGCGAGGGGTGGGGGTGACGGGTGAAGGCTGTGGCAGCATCGGCGAGTGTCGCCATGTCGGAAGATTCCCTCGATCTAAAGCACGAATTTGAACGAAAATTACAGAAAAAACAAGCCTGATGAAATATTCCATCAGACCCTTTCGTTCTAGCATGTCGATTGCCGGTCGCAAACCGGTCAAGGCAGCAATTGTGAGGCCCGGCTTGCGTGCTGTTTATGCGTGCCCGCTGCGTGCGTCTGAGCCAGATACTGAGAAGGGCCGCCCCGGAAACCCGGCGCGGCCCTCCGCATGGTCAGCGGCTGGAAGTGCCGCTCACGAAGCCTCTATCGCAATTCAGCGATAATGCCTCGCTACGGGCATGTCCGACCTCTGTGCTGAACCATGAGACATCGGATCACCTCCTTTCGCGCTGTTGAGCCAAATCGCCGGTCTCCCGGCTGGGGCGGCGGAACTGCTGCTCCGCGCTGCCTTGACACGATGTGTGAATCATTCCGCGCTGCACAACAAGTCTTGCATTGATTTATTTTCACGTCAGAATGGTGCCTTCGCGGGTTTTCCCCGGACAAGCCGGCGCGAAGCCGCAAATCCACTCAGCGACAATCCTCGATCACCCGACTGACCTCGGGCCAGCTCGGCGCGTAGATCGTTGGCAGGCCAGCCACTTCCAAGGCGAAATGGCCGCGGCTGAAGGCCATGGCATCGAGCAGGGGGTCGCGCGCCGGCAAGGCCATTGCGATTTCCTGCGCCGATCCCGCCGCGTTGAACGTACGGGTCAAGGCCGAGGTCAGCACGGTCATCGGCACCGCGCCATCGGCGCTGCCGCGCCGTGCCAGCACGACCATGCCGCGATCGCGCTCGCAACGCAGTTGCAGCAATCCATTGGCGAAAACGGCAGTGGAGCGCCCGCCGGGATTGCTCCACACCCAATCGCCTGGCGTTGCCCTGGCCTGACGCCAGTCAACCTGCGCGACTGGCGGCGGTGGCGGCGGCGCGGGGGTGGCGCTGGGGGTCGGGGTCGGCACAATCCGCTGCTCCGAACAGGACGCAGTGAACAGCAGCACGCCGGGCAGCGCCAGCGCAAGCGCTCGGGAAACGATTGCCTTCATGCAAACCCTATGGAATGACACGCGCTTCGCCACAAGAGCCACCCTGCAACAGAGCATCGTGCCAGAGCACCGTCCCGTCGCCAGAGCCAGGGCCGCCAAGGTCCGCGTTGATCAATTGCTGGTCGATCGCGAGCTTGCTGAGAGCCGCAGCCGCGCCCAGGCGCTGGTGCTGGCGGGGCTGGTCTGGTCCGGCGAGACCAGGCTCGCCAAGCCGGGGCAACAGATCGCTCCAGATGCGCCGCTTGAGGTTCGGGGGCGCGATCACCCCTGGGTTTCTCGCGGCGGCATCAAGCTGGCCCATGCGCTCGACCATTTCGGCCTCGATCCCGCCGGAGCAGTCGCGATGGACATCGGCAGCTCGACCGGCGGCTTTACCGACGTGCTGCTGTCGCGCGGCGCGGCGCATGTCTTCGCGGTCGATTCCGGCACCAACCAGCTCGCCTGGAAGCTGCGCCGGGACCCTCGCGTTACCGTGCTGGAAAAGACCAGCGCGCGCGTCCTCAATGCCGCGCAGATCGAGCGTCCCTGCGCCTGGGTGGTGTGCGATGCGAGTTTCATCTCGCTTGCCAAGGTGCTCGAGGTGCCGCTGTCGCTGGCCGCCCCCGAATGCACCTTGGTCGCGCTGATCAAGCCGCAGTTCGAGGTGGGACGAGGCGAGGTCGGCAAGGGCGGAGTCGTGCGAGACCCTCTCCTGCACGCGCGGGTATGCGAAGAAGTGCGCCAATGGCTGGTCGAGCAGGGCTGGCACGTCGCCGGAATAGTCGAGAGCCCGATCACTGGCCCGGAAGGCAATGTCGAGTTCCTGATTTGCGCACGGCGCGCCGCGTGAAAGTTGCCAGCGCTCGCCTTGCACTGCACAACACGGCGCGAACCGCCTGATTCGGGAGAAGCGCGCCCCATGAACATGATCGCATCGCCCTGGCAACTGCGTGCAAGCTTCATTCGCTGGTCGCTGTTTCTCGTGCCGTTGATCATCCTGCTGGGCGTGCTTTCCGGCGAACTGGCAGGCAGCGGAGCAGGCAGCTCGTGGTTCCAGGCGCTCAAGATGCCGGCACTCTATCCGCCCGGCTGGCTGTTCGGTGTGGTCTGGACGATCCTCTATACGATGATGGGCTTTTCGCTGGCGATCATTGCCGCGGCCAAGGGCGCGCGAGGGCGCGGCGTCGCGGTGCTGGCCTTTGTCGTGCAATTGGTGCTCAACCTCGCCTGGTCGCCGATGTTCTTCGCGGCCAAGCAGATTTCCGGGGCGCTGCTCCTGATTGTGGTGCTCGATCTGGCAGCGATCCTGACGATCTGGCTGTTCTGGCGGGTGCGCCGCTCTGCTGCGCTGCTGCTGCTGCCCTATCTTGCCTGGATCCTGTTTGCCACCTGGCTCACATTCGAGATCCGGCAGGCCAATCCCTTGCTCGATGGGCACGACTATCCGGGCACCAGCCAGCGCTACGAGTTTTGACCGGCAGCGCACTTGCAACAGCGCCAGAGACGGACCATTTACCCGCCATGCAAAGCGAAAACCCCTTCATCGCCGACTTCGTCAAGCTGATGAACAGCGCTGCCGGGACACTTGCCGGCATGGGCCGCGAGGCGCGCGATTCGGCGCGCGAGCATTTCAAGGAAACGCTCGGCGGGATGGACTTCGTCAGCCGCGAGGAGTTTGACGCGGTCAAGGCCATGGCGGCGGCCGCGCGCGAAGAAGCCGAAGCGCTCAAGCAGCGGGTGGCAGCGCTGGAAGCATCGCTTGGGGCCGGCGCTGCGAAAGCGGCTGCCAAACCTAGAGCAAAGCCCAGGCCCAAGCAAGGCTGATCCAGCCCCCGTAAGGCCGCGCCCTTGCACGCGCTGCCACTGCTCGCCACAAGCCCGACATGGAAATTCGCGCTCCCGCCATAGTCTGCGCCGTCAGGCCGCATGGCGAGACGGCAGGCATTGTCCGGCTCTTGACTGCCGAGCATGGCATGGTCGCCGGGTATGTCGCCGGGGCTCGCGGTCGGGTGCTGCGTCCGGTGCTGATCCCCGGCAATCTCGTCGCGGCCGAACTGCGCGCCCGCAGCGCCAGCCAGCTGCCGTTCCTGCGGGTCGAGCTGGTGCAAAGCCGCGGCCCCTGGCTGAGCGAGCCGCTGCCCGCCGCTGCGATCAGCTGGGTGACCGCGCTTGCCGCCGCGACCCTGCCCGAGCGGCAGGCCTATCCTGCGCTGCAGCAGGCGCTCACCGGTCTGCTTGAAGCCATCTGCGTGGCGCCATCGGCCAGGCGCTGGGCAGGCTCGCTGCTGTCGTTCGAAGTGCTGCTCCTGCGCGAGCTGGGCTATGGCCATATTGCTGGCCGCGCGCCCGAACACGACTGGCCGGC
>JBIPOX010000334.1:0-2664 GCA_044378785.1 Novosphingobium sp. | reverse complement strand
CTCGAACGCTACCTGCTTGCCGAGCGGCGCAGCGATGTTATGGCGGCGCGCGCCATGCTGCGGGCGCGGCTGGCGAGAATTGAAGGCGGGCAGGAATGACATCGAATACGATATCGAACACCATGCGCATTGCGGTGTTTGCGGGCGACGGCATCGGTCCGGAAGTGACCGGCGAGGCAGTGCGCGTGCTTGAAGCGCTTGACTTGCCGGGGCTCGAGCTCGTCGAGGGCGACGTTGGCGGCGCGGCCTATCGCAAGCATGGCCACCCCTTGCCGCCCGAAACGCTGGCCACGGCGCGTGCCTGCGATGCGATCCTGTTCGGTGCGGTCGGCGATTTCGCCCTCGACGGGCTGGAGCGGCACCTGCGGCCCGAACAGGCGATCCTGGGCCTGCGCAAGGAGCTGGGCCTGTTCGCCAACTTGCGCCCGGCGCGAGTTTTCGAGGGGCTTGAGGACCTGACCACCCTGCGCCCCGAAGTGGCGCGCGAGATCGACCTGTTGATCGTGCGCGAGCTCAACGGCGACGTCTATTTTGGCGAAAAGGGCATGCGCACCACGCCTGACGGGCGGCGGCAGGGCTATGACGTGATGTCCTATGCCGAGGACGAGGTGCGCCGTATCGCTCGCACCGGTTTTGACGCAGCGATGAAGCGCGGGCGCAAGCTGTGCTCGGTCGACAAGGCCAATGTCCTCGAAACCTCGCAATTGTGGCGCGACGTGGTGATCGAGGTTTCCGCCGAATATCCCGATGTCGAGCTCAGCCACATGTATGTCGACAATGCCGCGATGCAGCTGGTCAAGAACCCCGGCGCCTTCGACGTGATCGTCACCGGCAACCTGTTTGGCGATATCCTGTCCGATCAGGCGAGCATGTGCGTCGGCTCGATCGGACTGCTCGCTTCGGCTTCGCTCGCCGAGGGAAGCTATGGCCTTTATGAGCCGATCCACGGCAGCGCGCCTGACATTGCCGGCCAGGGCCTAGCCAATCCGATGGCGACCGTGCTCTCGGCGGCGATGATGCTGCGCTATTCCTTCGGGCTTGAAGAACCGGCGGCTCGGATCGAGGCAGCAGTGGCCGCAGCGCTGGGTGCCGGAGTGCGCGGCGGCGATCTGGGCGGATCGGCCGGGACAAGGGCAATCGGCGATGCTATTGTTGAGCGTCTGTAAACCATAAACGGCTTGTTTACCGGTGCCGTTTATCGGGTGGAGGCATGGACATGTCGCATCCCCAGTTCGCACATCTGGCCGACACAGCCCGGCTGGATGATTTCGCCCGGATCGCCGAAGCGGTTGCCAAGCCGCTTGAGCTGGCGATCGTGCTTCCCACCTTCAACGAGCGCGGCAACCTTGCCTCGCTCGTGGCGCGTCTTGACGAGGCGCTGGTCGGGATCGCGTGGGAAGCGATTTTCGTCGATGACAACAGCCCCGATGGCACCTCGGACGAGGCGCGCAAGCTATCCCAGGTCGATCGCCGGGTTCGCCTGATCCACCGGATCGGCAGGCGCGGCCTCGCCAGCGCTGCGATCGAGGGCATGATGGCAACCGCCGCCCCGGTCGTCGCCGTGATGGACGCCGACCACCAGCACGATCCCATACTGCTGCCTGCCATGCTCAAGGTCGTGGCGAGCGGCGAAGCCGACGTCGCCGTTGCCTCGCGCTTTGCCGAGGGTGCGAGCACCGAGCAATGGGGGCGGCCCGACCGAGTCAAGGCCTCGAACCTGGCCAATGCCATCGCCCGCAAGGTGACCGGCGTCGAGCTTTCCGATCCGATGAGCGGCTATTTCATGCTGCCCGCCGAAAAGCTGCGCGCTGCCGCGCCGGGCCTCTCGGGCGTCGGCTTCAAGATCCTGCTCGATATTCTTGCCACATCGGAAGAGACCATGCGCGTCAAGGAATTCCCGCTGAATTTCGCGGCCCGTGCTGAAGGCGAGAGCAAGCTCGACCGCACCGTCGTGTTCGAATTCCTCGTCGGCCTCTACGACAAGTGGCTGGGCCGGATCATCCCGACCCGCTTTGCCCTGTTCGGCACGATCGGCGCGATGGGCGTGGTCGTCCACATGGCGGTGCTCGCTGCGTTCCTGACCGTCGCGGGCGAGAGCCTGCGCGGCAACATGGTCAGCAATTTCGAGCTGGGCCAGACGCTCGCCGCTGTCGTGGCGATGACCTTCAACTTCTTCCTCAACAACGCGCTGACCTATGCCGACAAGCGGCTAACCGGCAAGCGCGCGCTCGCCAAGGGCTGGATCAAGTTCGGCGTGACCTGCTCGGTCGGCCTGCTCGCCAATGTCGGCGTCGCTGCCGTGCTGGTGCGCTTTGGCTTTCACGAATATCCGGCCGCGCTGGCGGGCATCGTCATCGGTTCGGTCTGGAATTTCGCGCTCAGCTCGAAATTCGTCTGGGGTCGCTACGGCAACTGAATAATTGATCGAGCGCAATGCCGCTCGATCGTTCAGCCGCCATGCTCGCTTGCGTAACCGAAGCGCAAGGAGCCATCATGAGCCACACTCCCCACGAATTGCATGACGAATTTCCCGACGATGCCGTGCTGATGCATGAGTTGAAAGTCTCGAATGCCCACTTTCGCAGCGTTTCCGAACGCTATCACGAGGTAAACCGCGAGATTCACCGAATCGAGGCGGAAGTCGATCATGCCTCGGACGCGCGG
>JBIPOX010000177.1:0-4362 GCA_044378785.1 Novosphingobium sp. | reverse complement strand
GGTTCATTTCGCCAAGCCCCTTGAAGCGCCCGACCTCGACCTTCTTGCCCTTGAAAGTCGTCGCTTCCAGCTCGGCGCGGTGGGCATCGTCGCGGGCATAGGCCGAGTTTGAGCCGCTGGTCAGCCGGTATAGCGGCGGCTGCGCCAGATAGAGGTGCCCTGTGCGCACGATATCCGGCATTTCCTGGAAAAAGAAGGTCATCAGCAGGGTAGCGATATGGGCTCCATCGACATCGGCGTCGGTCATGATGATCACCCGGTCATAGCGCAGGGCATCGGCATCGCAGTCCTTGCGCATGCCGCATCCCAGCGCCAGCGCGAGGTCGGCGATTTCCTGATTACCGCGGATCTTGTCAGCACTGGCCGAGGCGACATTGAGGATCTTGCCGCGGATCGGCAGGATCGCCTGGGTCTTGCGGTCGCGCGCCTGCTTGGCGCTGCCCCCGGCCGAATCGCCCTCGACGATGAACAGTTCGGTCTCGCCATCGCCTTCGCCCGAGCAGTCGGTAAGCTTGCCCGGCAGCCGCAGCTTGCGGGCATTGGTCGCGGTCTTGCGCTTGACCTCGCGCTCCGCTTTCCTGCGAAGCCGCTCGTCCATGCGCTCCATGACATGACCGAGCAGCGCCTTGCCGCGCTCCATGTTGTCGGCAAGGAAGTGGTCGAAATGGTCGCGTACCGCATTCTCGACCAGCCGCGCTGCTTCCGGGCTGGTCAGCCGGTCCTTGGTCTGGCTCTGGAACTGCGGATCGCGCAGGAACACCGAGAGCATGATCTCGCTGCCGGTGAGCACGTCGTCGGCGGTAATGTCCTTGGCCTTCTTCACTCCGACCAGATCGGCGAAAGCGCGGATGCCCTTGGTCAGCGCAGCGCGCAGGCCCTGCTCGTGGGTGCCGCCGTCGTGCGTTGGAATGGTGTTGCAGTACCACGAATAGGCACCGTCCGACCACAGTGGCCAGGCCACTGCCCATTCCGCGCGGCCCTGCATTTCGCCACTTTCGTTAAGCGGAAAGTCCTGCGAGCCTGCAAAGAACTTGGTGGTCACGCATTCGCGCTCACCCAGTTGCTCGGCCAGGTGATCGGAAAGCCCGCCGGGAAACTGGAACACCGCCTCGGCGGGAACCTCATCGCTGGCCAGGCTGGCCGCGCATTTCCAGCGGATCTCGACGCCTGCGTAGAGATAGGCCTTTGACCGGGCGAGCTTGAACAGCCGTGCCGGGCGAAATTTCTGATCGGCGAATATCTCGGTATCGGGCACGAAGGTGACGCTGGTGCCGCGCCGGTTGGGCGTCCCGCCCAGCGACTGGAGCTTGCCGGTCGCCAATCCGCGTGAGAATTCCTGTGCGTAGAGCTCCTTGCCGCGCGCGACCTCGACCCGGGTGTGGCTGGACAGCGCGTTGACCACGCTGACGCCGACACCGTGCAGGCCGCCCGAGGTGGCATAGGCCTTGCCTGAGAACTTGCCGCCCGAATGCAGGGTAGTGAGGATCACTTCGAGCGCCGACTTGCCGGGAAACTTGGGATGCTCGTCGACCGGGATACCGCGCCCGTTATCGGTGATGGTCAGCCGGTTGCCTTCCTCGAGTACGACCTCGATGCGGCTGGCATGGCCTGCGACCGCTTCGTCCATGGCATTATCGAGCACTTCGGCGGCAAGGTGATGGAGCGCGCGCTCGTCGGTGCCGCCAATGTACATGCCCGGGCGGCGGCGCACTGGCTCCAGCCCCTCGAGCACTTCGATCGTGGAGCCGTCGTAGCTCTCCCCGCCTATGGGCAGCGGTCCATCAAACAGGTCTTGGGCCATGGACAGGCCTATAAGCCCCGGCTTATCCGCAGTCGTCGGTCGCCAGCGCTAGTCCTCAAACCGGCTCGGGGTAGGGCTTACCGTAACTACCGTGCCGCCGCGCACCTCGCGCACTTCGAGCGCGCGCTCGATCACACCATTGCGCGAGAAGCGGAACGGTCCGTCGAGGCCCAGGAAGCCACCCTTTTCGGTCAATTTGTTGACCGGAAACACCGAGCCCGGCTTCCATTCGCGGGCAACCCGCAGGCTGAGCAGGACCGCGTCGTAACCAAGCGTTGCGATCCGGTAGGGTGCATCGCCGAACCGGCGCTTGTAGCTGTCGGAGAATTGCGGAAAGCGGGTGTCGGCGACTGTCGCGAACCAGGCACCTTCAAGCGCCTTGGTCGAGGTCACGACTTTCTCGCCGCTCCACAGTTCGGTGCCGATAATCCGGGGCGTGTCGCTTGCTGCTCCCGGCTTGAGCACAGGTGCGGCAAGGCTCGCCATGCGGCCGCCATCGGCGATCAGCACGGCGCTGCTGCCGCCGCGTTCGGCGATCTTGCGCGTTGCGGCACTGAGCGAGGCATTGCTGCGATCGTACGCTTCCATGACCGGGACGCTCGCGCCGCTCTTGCGGGCTGCGGCCATCAGGGCCTCTGAGGTGCGTTGGCCATAGTCGCCGCGCGGCACTAGCGCCGCGAAGGACTTGACCCCGCGCCCGGCGGCAAATTCGACGCTGCGCGTCACCGACTGGCCGGGCAGGTTGCCCATGACAAAGACCGAACGTCCGGCGACAGCTTCGTCGTTCGAGAAAGTGATCAACGGCACCTGTGCCGCCTGCGCCGGTACGAGCACAGCCTGGATGTCGCTCGACAGCAAAGGCCCAAGGATCAGGCGATTGCCGTCGGCGATCGCGCGGCTTGCGGCATCATCGACACCGGCGGCGGTATCGTAAGTAGTGACCCGCAGGTTGGTGGCGTTGGTGTCGAGCAGGGCCATGGTTGCGGCATTGGCGATCGACTGACCGACGGCAGCGTTGGGCCCGGTCATCGGCACGAGCAAGGCAATGCGATGGCGCGCAGTATCGGTCGGCAGGACATCGGGTGAGGGCTGGGTGACTGGCGGCGGCGCAGGTGCTGGCGGCGCCTTGGGAACGACGTTACACGCAGCGAGCGCAAGGCTTGCTCCGGCCACTGCCAGCTTGCGCCAGCCGATACGATTGCCAAACATGTCTTGCCGCTCCCCTGCAATCTGGCCCATGACGACCCGGATGGACCAAGATCTTCAACCGGGTTTGTATATCGTCGCGACGCCGATTGGCAATCTCGGCGACATCACCATGCGGGCAATCGAGACATTGCGTGCCGTACGCGTGATCGCTTGTGAGGATACGCGGGTCACTGGCAAGCTCTTGCGTCATTTCGACATAAAGACGCGCATGCTGCGTTACGACGATCATGCGACGCCTGCCGACCGGCAAAGGCTGGTGGAGACCATGCTGACCGAGCCGGTGGCACTGGTCAGCGATGCCGGTACGCCGCTGGTTTCGGATCCGGGGTTTCGCCTGGTTCGCGAGGCAAGGGCGGCGGGCGCGTCGATAACCAGCCTGCCGGGAGCAAGCGCGGCGATCGTCGCGCTGACCCTGTCCGGGCTGCCTAGCGACCGCTTCCTGTTCGCCGGCTTCCTTCCCGGCAAGGCAAAGGCACGCGAGGACATGCTGGCCGAACTCGCGCCAACTCCTGCGACTCTGGTCTTCTACGAGACTGCGCCGCGTCTGCTCGATGCGCTTGGCGCGATTGCTGCGCTCCTGCCCGGTCGCGAAGTCGCTGTAGCGCGCGAGCTGACCAAGCGTTTCGAGGAGTGCCGAAGCGGCAGTCCGGACGAGCTTGCCGCGCATTATCTTCAGCATCCGGCCAAGGGCGAGATCGTGCTGATGGTCGGGCCGCCGCCCGCCGCAGCGCCGCCGCAAGCCGACGAGGTCGATGCATTGCTTGTCGCTGCGCTTGCCCAAGCCAAACCATCGCAAGCAGCGGCCCGGGTCGCACAGGAAACCGGGCTTGATCGCAAGACGCTCTATGCCCGCGCCCTGGAACTGCGCGGACAATGAAGCGCCAGTGGGCCGAGCGGCAGGGCCGCCGCGGCGAGGAGCGCGCCGCACAGTGGCTTGAGGAGCAAGGCTGGCAGATCCTTGACCGTCGCCGCAAGACCGCGCGCGGCGAGATCGACCTTGTCGCCCGCGATGACCAGACCATCGTCTTCGTCGAGGTAAAATGGCGGCGTAGCGCCGATCAGCTCGATCTGGCCATCGACGAATACCGTCTGCGCCGGGTTGCCGCAGCAGCCGAAGCGGTAGCGCACGACTATGCGCTGGCCGGACAGGATGTGCGCATCGACGTGCTGCTGCTTGCGCCGGGAGCCGAGCCGCGCCACATCGTCAACGCCTGGATGCCGTGAAAGGGAATTTGCTTCGATGAGATTGCGCGTTGCGGTTCAGATGGACCCCATGGAATCGATCAGAATCGCCGGGGATTCCTCGTTCCATCTGATGCTTGCCGCCCAGGCACGCGGGCATGCGCTCTGGC
>JBIPOX010000176.1:0-4366 GCA_044378785.1 Novosphingobium sp. | reverse complement strand
GTATCAACGGGATTGTCAAAACATGGTTGGATTGCGTGTTTCATGGCGCCTTCGGCGCGGTCTGGTTTCTTTGCGCCTTTGCGCCTTTGCGAGCGCTTTTGCTTAGAAATCCGCAACCAGCGAGACGAAGGCGGTGCGCTTGCGGATATAGGTGAAGGCGCCCGAGCTCGACACTAGCCAGCCATAGGCGTTGAACAGGTTGTGGATCTGCGGGCGCAGCACCAGGTTGACGCCATTGACCGTGAAGCGCTGGCGCGCGCCGATGTTGACGGTGCTGTAGGCCGGGGCCTTGAGCGTGTTGGCGGCATTGCCGATCCGGCCCGAGTAGTTCTCCACCGCCACGTCGATCGAAAGCGGCCCATCGCCGCCTCGTGTGCGCCAGTCGAAATTGGCGACAAGGTGCCGCCTGATCTGCCCGATCGGGCGATCGCCAACTATGCCGCTGTCCGGTCCCTCGCCCGAGATGCGCGGATCGAGCAGCAGCATCCCGCCGACGACGTGCAGGCCAGGAGCAAGGTGGCCAGTGAGCGACAGCTCCATCCCGCGATTGGTCACCGTGCCAAGCTGGCGGAAAAAGCGCTGCGGATCGAGGTTGTAATAGGGCTTGGAGATCGAGAACACGCCGCCGACCAGGGTCAGGTCCTCGGTCAGGGCATAGCGCAGCCCCAGCTCGCGCTGGCGGGTGCGGATCGCGGGTGGTGCTTCGGAATTGTTGATCGCGTTTTCCGGTGCGATTGCCGCGTCCTCGGCTCCGCGCGACAGCCCGCCGTAAAACGACAGGCGTCGGGTGATCTCGACCAGCCCGGAGACATTCCAAAGCAACGAATTGTCGCGCGTCAGTGCGTCGGTGCGGCTCGCCGAAGCGAAATCGACGCGCTTGCGGTAGTCGTTCCTTGAAAGCGACACGTCGAGGCTGCCCCGGCCGCGCCAGATGCCGCTGTAGGACAGGCCAGGGACCAGTTGCCGTACGGTGTCGCGATCCTTGGCGGTGGTTACATAGTCGGGCCTAGGCCAGCCCGCTTGCACCTGCACGGTGCCCGGTCCTGGCCCGAGCAGCATGCGGGCACTGCCGCCAAACCGGCGCTCGCGGTCCCTGCCGCGCACACTTGCAATAACCCGGTGCGCAAAGGCCCCGCTCGTCCATTCGCGCACTAGCCGCACCTCGCCCGACAGCGAGGTGTCGGCATTGTTGGCCGAGGCAATCACCAGCCGGTCGGCCACTTTCCCGTCGCCAGTGACGCCAAGCAGGAAATCTCCAAATGCAGTGTCGATGCGGTTGGTGGTGCGGAACAGGCCGGCATCGATGCGCCATCCCTTGGCGGGCCGGGCGTGGAGGATCGCGCCGTTGACTACGGTGTCATCGTCGAACTCGGTCCAGTCGAGGCCGCGAAACTTGCCGCGCGGAACCCGGGCAGGCACTTCGCTTCCGGCCGGGATATAGTTGACCCGCGCCTCGCGATCGATCGTGTGGAAGGTGCTGTTGAACAGGCGCAGGTCGAAGTCGTCGCTTGGCTTGATGCGCAGCATGCCCGAGTAGGCCAGAAAGATCTGGCCGCCGCCTTCGGGGCGCTCGGTCACCGAGCGGACCAGCGCCCCTGCACCGATCGTCAGTTTGTCGCTCATGATCGGCAGCTTGAAATCGAGGAACATCGCCGGTCCGTTGAGCAGGGTGTTGGCGGTGTCGGTCTCGATACTCAGGCTGGCTTCCTTGCCCGGCACCCACAGCTCATAGTCGACCAGGCCAGTCGGCGCGGGAAAGGGATAGCGCAGCGCCGCCGTCCCGACCCGCACGGTCTGCGACTTGACGATCCGGCCCGGCAGGAAGTTGACTAGGTCGTAGTAGAGCCCGTCGATGCGGATATTGCCCGCCTCGGTCGGGTTGAAGCCGCGCACGTCGCTGTTCGTATAGAGCCCGCTGCGCTCGGCGCCGACAGTGCGTCCGAAGGCGTCGTCGGATTCGGTCGCTACGTTCTGCTCGGTCTGTTGGGCAAGCGCGGGCGTGGCGAGCGCCAGCAGGCCCGCGAGCGCCGCAGCTATTCGCTCCGTCCACTCGACGGTTCGTCTTGTCCGATTGCGTGAGATCGGGCTTCTCCCTGTGTCTCATGCGCCTTGGCATTGTCGCCAAGGCTAGTTCAAGTTCTAATTGCGGGAATCTGCCACCGCCCCAAAAATGTTCCCAATCCGGCCCAAACCGGCTAACCGCGCGGTCCATGTCCAGCAGCCAGACCATCCACGCCGCTTTTGCGGGCAAGATCGATGCGGTGCTCGCCGCGCTCGAAGCCCAAAGCGAGCTTCCCGCCGGGATCAGCCGCGCCAATGTTACGGTAGAGCCGCCGCGCGATCCCTCGCACGGAGACCTTTCCACCAATGCGGCGATGGTGCTGGCCAAACCCGCAGGCAAGAACCCGCGCGCGCTGGCCGAACTGATCGTCGCCAGGCTGGCCGCCGATCCGCTGGTGACCGCAGCGGAAATCGCCGGGCCGGGCTTCATCAACCTGCGGGTTGCACCGGGTGCGTGGCTTGACGAGCTGCGCGCGATCGCGGCGCTGGGCGGGGCCTATGGCAAGTCGGCGATGGGAGCGGGCAAGACCGTCAATGTCGAATATGTCTCGGCCAACCCGACCGGGCCAATGCACATGGGCCATTGCCGGGGCGCGGTGGTCGGCGATGCGCTCGCCAGCCTGCTCGAATTCAGCGGCCACACCGTGATCCGCGAGTATTACATCAACGATGCGGGCGGTCAGGTCGATGTGCTCGCTCGCTCGGTGCACCTGCGCTACCGCGAAGCGCTGGGCGAGGCGATCGGCGAGATCCCCGAGGGGCTCTATCCCGGCGACTATCTGGTGCCGCTGGGCAAGGCCCTGGCCGAAGAATTCGGCGCACGGTTTGTCGGTGCGTCGGAGAGCGAGTGGCTGGCTGTGTTCAAGACCCGCGCCTCGGCAGCGATGATGGCGATGATCCGCGCCGATCTTGCCCTGCTTGGCATCGCGCACGACGTGTTTTCCTCCGAGGCCGAATTGCAGGCGGCAGGCAAGCCGGACGAGGCCGAGGCCTGGCTGCGCGCGCGCGATCTCGTCTACGATGGCGTGCTCGAAGCGCCCAAGGGCAAGACACCTGAAGATTGGGAACCAGTCGAGCTGCCGCTGTTCCGCTCGACCCGGTTCGGCGACGATCAGGATCGCCCGATCAGGAAGTCGGACGGCAGCTGGACCTATTTTGGGGCGGACCTGGCCTATCATTTCCAGAAAGCGCAAGGTGCCGACGCGCTCGTCGACATCTGGGGTGCGGACCATGCCGGCACGGTCAAGCGGATTAAGGCAGCGGTTGCCGCGCTGACGGGCGAGGAGGGCGCGCCGATCCCCTTCGAGGTCAAGCTGGTGCAGATGGTCCAGCTCCTGCGCGGCGGCGAGCCGGTCAAGATGAGCAAGCGCGCCGGAACTTTCGTTACCCTGGCCGATGTCGTGCGCGAGGTCGGCAAGGACGTGGTGCGTTTCACCATGCTGACCCGCAAGCCCGAGGCGCAGATGGATTTCGACTTCGCCAAGGTAGTCGAGGCGTCGAAGGACAATCCGGTGTTCTATGTCCAGTACGCCCATGCCCGGATCCGCTCGAGCTTGCGCAAGGCAGCGGCCGAAGGGATCGAGCCGTCAGACGGCGCGCTTGAGCAGCTTGGCGAGGAAGAGCTCGACCTCATCAAGCTGGCTGCCCAGTTCCCCCGGCTGGTCGAGGCAGCAGCGAGCGCGCGCGAGCCGCACCGCGTTGCATTCTTCCTTCACGACCTTGCCGCTGCGTTCCATGCGTATTGGAACCTAGGTAATGACCGTCCCGAAAAGAGACTGATCGTGGTAAACGATCTTAACCTTTCGCGTGCTAGGGTCTATCTGTCTGCCCGTATCGGGCAAGTTATCAAGAACGGCCTTTCGCTGCTCGGCGCGGAGGCCGTGGAGGAAATGTAGCCATGGGGATTGCGGACACCAACCGCCCTGAAGACGGCAGCGAACCTGAAGATTTCGCCGATCGTGACCCGTTCGACGATGCAGACGACAGCGATCCTTTCGGCCGCGACAACCTGCCAGACGACCGCCTTGCCGAGACCCCGGATTTCGACGATGCCGATCCCTTCGGCCCCGAGCCCGACAATGACGAGCCCCGCGCGGCCGGATTTGGCCGCGCCGCGCCGCGCGAGCCGGGCGACCAGCTCGAACTCGGCGACGAGGACGCCAGCCTGCCCTGGCTCGAAGGCGACGAGGAATTCGACGATGAGCGCGGAAACAGCGGCGGGCAGATTGTCCTGCTTGCCTTGCTGGCCCTTTCCGCGCTGGCGCTCGTGATAGGCGGCATCTGGTGGTTCACCCGCGCTGACCCG
>JBIPOX010000267.1:0-3144 GCA_044378785.1 Novosphingobium sp. | reverse complement strand
ATTTGAGCATCAGCTTGACTGCCAGCTCCTCCCACGGCTCAGCGCCATGGCGCATGACAAAGCGCAGTTCAGGAAAGAACCAGCATACCTCGTCGAGATGCTCGACCTTCTGGGTGCGCAGCGGAAAGCGCGGACCGGGCACCCCGGCATTGGCCACGAACGGAATGTCGAGATCGATGCACTCGGCATAGAAGGGATAGAGCTCGCGTTCGTTGAGCGCGACCTGCGGCAGCGAGGCAGCCGGAAAATAGGTCAGCGCCTTGATGTTGTGCTCTTTCTTCATGCGGCGAATGCGGCGGATTTCCTCCATGCCGAGGATCGGGTTGATCGTGACCGAGCAGAAGAAGCGGTCGCCGAACTTGCCGAGCGATTCGGGGTATTGCCGCGCATTGTCGATCGGCAGCATGGCCTTGGCGATGTTGTACTTGTCCATCTCGGCGACCATGTTCTCGACAAACTTCGCCGGGTCCGAGCCGATGTTGGGCACGTTCTTGAACATGTAGCCGGCCGGCATGGTCGTGCTCTTGCCAGGCGCATCGCGCTGCATCGCCGCCATCGACTGGTACCCGGCAACATTGTGCTCGTCGGTCGGGATGTTCATCATGCAGTCGATGACGCGGATGTCCTTGGGAAACGGCATGGTTGTCTTCTCTCTTGTTGAAGTAACGGTCTTGTGGATGGGGCGGCGTTAGCCGCTCAGCCCTGGCCTGCATAGAAGCGGGAATAGAACCGCCGGTATTCCATGATCGGTCCGTCGTTCCTGACCAGCAGCGGCTTTTCGAGGTGGCGCTTGTAAGGCCAGACCTTGGCGTCCTCCTCAAGCTGGATCGCAGTGTTGCGGATCAGCTTGCGGGTGACGTTGACCTTGTCCGCAGCGAGATCGGCGGGATGGAAATAGATGTGGCGCAGCGCGGTGCGTGCGCCGTCGAGCGGGGTCTGCATCTGCAGCATCAGCATGTCGGTAATGCCCCAGAACCGGGTGAAGGAAACACCCGGCCCGATCGCGCGCACGTCGATCTTGCCATCGACCATGCCGCGCGCGGTCGGCATCTTGCTCGAGGCCGAGGAGTAGCGGAAATAGCCGTCCACGACGAATTCCGGCACTGGCGGTGAAGGGAAATTGTGCAGCGCCGGGAAATGCGCGACGTCAGCGCCATTCTCGGTGATTTCCTGGATGTGAACGTCGAAGATCCACTCGCGGTAGTCCGCCTCGATCCAGCCCTCTTCGGCCACTTCCTCGACCCTGCCCATGGCGAACAGCGGCGCAGCGCGCGCGGGGTGCCACCAGGCGAAGATGATGCCCATGTCCTCGTGGATGGGCAGCGCGCGATCGCAGGGCTTTGACAAGGTGCGCGGCACCTTCTCCTGATAGGGTATTGCCGCGACTCCGCCGTCGCCCTGCCAGGTCCAGTGATGGAATGGGCAGCGCAGGTCGTTGCCTGCGACAGTGCCGCCGTGGCCGAGATGCGCGCCAAGGTGGCGGCAGACCGCGTCGATCCCGCGCACGGCGCCGTCCTCGCCGCGCCATAGCGCAAACTCCTCGCCGCCCAGCACTATCGGCAGCACCTCGCGCTTCGCCAGCTCGCTGCTGCGCGCAACCGCAAACCAGCCAAACGGGATCGGCAGGCCAAAACGATCCGCAGCATTGCTGAGGACCGCGTTGACCGATCGTTTCTCGCGCTTGCCAGACCTGGCTGCCACCCTGCTCTCCCGGTGCAACTTCGCGCCGACCCTATCGCCGCGCGCAGGCAAAATGCAACGGGGCATATGCAATTACGACAGATGCCTGATTCCTGCCTTGCCAAGCAGGGCAAAGCGCGAAACAATCGCGGCAACAACGGTTCGCGGTATCTGGGCTGAACTGGAACGAGAGGAACTTGCCATGAGCAGCTACGATATCGTCATCCGCGGCGGAACCGTCATCGACGGAACCGGCTCGCAAGGCGTGACCGCCGACCTGGCCATCGCCGGAGATCGCATCGTCGAGATCGGCAAGATCGCCGCCAGGGGCACCCGCGAGATCGATGCCGAAGGCTATGTGGTCTGCCCCGGCTTTGTCGATGGCCACACCCACATGGATGCCCAGATCAACTGGGACCCGATCGGGCGCAATTCGTGCTGGCACGGGATTACCACCGTGGTGATGGGCAATTGCGGCTTCTCGGTCGCGCCGGTGCGCAAGGGCGAGGAGGCCTTTGTCGTTCGCAATCTCGAGCGAGCCGAGGATATTTCGCCCGACGCCATGGCTGCCGGCATGGAATGGAACTGGCAGAGCTTCAGCGAATATCTCGACGTCGTCGACAGCTTGCCCAAGGGCATCAACTATTCGGCCTATGTCGGCCATTCGGCGCTGCGCACCTGGGCAATGGGCGAGCGTGCCTTCGAGCAGGAGGCAAGCGACGAGGACCTTGCCGCGATGAAGGGCGAGTTGAACCGCGCGCTCGATGCCGGCGCGATCGGCTTCTCAACCTCCCGGGCCACCGCCCATCTTACTGCTGATGACCGTTTCGTCGCCTCGCGCCTTGCTTCGCGGCACGAGGTTTCCGAACTGGTGCGCCAGATGAAGGGGCGCAGGGGCACTGCCTTCGAAATGGCGCAGGAAACCCACGTGGTCGGCACGCCCGAATTCGATGCATTCTATGGCTGGCTGAGCGATCTCGCGATCGAGACCGGCGTCCTCGTCACCTTCGGCGTGCTCGGTGCGCAGTATCGCCGCCAACTCGAGTACATGGAGCGGACCAGCAAGGCCGGAGGCCGGATGTTTGGCCAGACCCACAGCCGCGGCATCACTACGCTGACCTCGTTCCGCTCCTCGCTGGCGTTCGACCGTCTGCCTGAATGGAAAGCATTCCGCGAGCGGTCGCTCGAGGGGCAGCTGGCTGGTCTGAAGGACCCAGCGACCCGCGCCATGCTGGTCGATGCGATCAAGCAAGGCAATTACACCAGCACTGCCGGAGCCGAGGCCCCGCGCCCCGATTGGGAAAAGTTCTTTGTCTACGACAAGGTGATGCCGCCCTGGCGAAGCCTCGCCGAACTGTCGGCGCAGACTGGCAAGCATCCCGGCGAACTGGTGATCGACATGGCGATCGAAAGCAATCTCGACGCGATGTTCATGCAGCCGATCACCCATTCGACCGAAGCGGA
>JBIPOX010000175.1:0-4371 GCA_044378785.1 Novosphingobium sp. | reverse complement strand
CCGCCTCTTTCGCCTTTTCGGCAAAGGCCTTCTCGGCAAGATAGCGCTCGGCATCGAGCGCAGCCATGCAGCCCGTCCCCGCCGCAGTCACGGCCTGGCGATAGATGTGGTCCATCACGTCACCGCAGGCGAAAACGCCGGGAATTGCGGTCTTGGGAGTGCCCGGCTCGACCAGCAGGTAACCGCCATCGTCCATCGCCAGCTTGCCCTTGAACAGCTCGGTCGAAGGCGCGTGGCCAATCGCGACGAATGCGCCGTCGGTGGCGATGGAGCTCTTCTCGCCGGTCAGGGTATCGACCAGCGCCAGCGCGCCTAGCGCGCCATCCGCGCCTGCCTCGAACGCCTCGACCGTCTTGTTCCAGATCACGCTGATGCGCGGATTGGCAAACAGCCGGTCCTGCAGGATCTTTTCCGCACGCAGCGAATCGCGGCGATGGATCAGGGTAACGTCCTCGGAATGGTTGGTCAGGTAAAGCGCTTCCTCGACCGCGGTATTGCCGCCGCCGATCACTACGACCTTCTTGCCGCGATAGAAGAACCCGTCGCAGGTCGCACAGGCCGAAACGCCCTTGCCGCCAAGCTCCTGCTCACCCGGAGCGCCAAGCCATTTGGCCTGCGCGCCAGTGGCGATGACCAGCGTATCGCCCTGATAGATATCGCCGCTGTCTCCGGTGGCGGTAAACTTCGGCCCAGTCAGGTCGATATCGACAATCGTGTCCCACAGCATCCGGGTGCCGACATGCTCGGCCTGGGCCTGCATCTCTTCCATCAGCCACGGCCCCTGGATCACGTCACGAAAGCCGGGATAGTTCTCGACATCGGTGGTGATGGTCAGCTGACCACCGGGTTGCAGGCCCTGCACCACGATTGGCTCCATTCCGGCACGCGCGCCATAGATCGCGGCGGAAAGCCCCGCCGGTCCCGAGCCGACAATCAGCATTTTCGTGGTATGTGTCGCCATTGCATTCTCCGCTGACCAGCAAGATGGTGCGCGCCGCCAAGTTCGCCAGATAGAATCTGTTCGCGCCAGCCAATTGACGGTTTCGTCGCCAGAGCGCAATGCCTTGCAACATGAGTCTGCACGGTCCTTCCTCGAACACCTACTATTCGCAGCGTTTGCGGCTACACTATGTCGACTGGGGCAACCCCGAGGCACCGCCGTTGATCCTCCAGCACGGCGGGCGTGACCATTGCCGCAGCTGGGACTGGGTCGCCGAGGAGCTGTGCAAGGACTGGCACGTGATCTGCCCGGACCTGCGTGGTCATGGCGACAGCGCCTGGTCGCCCGAGGGGCACTATGCCATCGACGCCCATGTCTATGATTTCGCGCAGCTGATCCACGCGCTCGATTTCGAGACAGTGACGATCATCGGTCATTCGCTGGGCGGCAATATCGCCTCGCGCTATGCCGGGCTCTATCCCGACAAGGTGATCAGGATGGTCAATGTCGAGGGCTTGGGCATGACTACCCAGACGATCTCCTCAATGCCTGCGCGCGGCTCGCCCGAGCGCATGCGGATGTGGATCGAGGACAAGCGCAAGGCGGCAGGCCGTTCAGTCAAACGCTATCCTTCGCTCCAAGCGGCCTATTCCCGGATGAAGGAGGAAAACGCCCACCTTTCCGACGAACAGGCGCGGCATCTCACTGTCCATGGCGCCAACCGCAACGAGGATGGCACCTGGAGCTGGAAATTCGACAACTACCTCAATGTCTGGTCGGCCAACGACATGCCGCTGGACCAGATCGAAACGCTGTGGCGGTCGATAACCTGCCCGATCCTGATGCTGTGGGGCCTCAAGAGCTTCGCGCCCAGCCCGAGCGGCGACGGACGGATCGGACTGTTCCAGGACGCCCGCCTGATCGAATACGAGGAAGCCGGGCACTGGCTGCACCATGACGAGTTCGACCGCTTCATGGCGGACGTGAAGGCGTTTCTCTAGGCTTCCGCGATCGCTGTCCTGAGCCGCTCGCGAGCGGCACTGTCCAGTCCCAGCGCATCGGCAAGCCAGGCATCGAGCGAGCCATGCCGCTGCGTGATTGAGGCGAAAGCCGCCTCGAGGTAGGCCGGCTCGACCCCCATGATCGCGCGGGCCGCCTCGTCGCTGATCCCCTCGTTGATGCCGCGCACTGTTGCCATCCCGGTGCGGATTCGCGCCTCGCTGTCACCAGCGGTGTTGGTCAGCAGATAGTCAGCCATGACGTCGTCACGGTGAACCCCTGCGGCAAGCTGGATCGCGGCTACCGCAATGCCGGTGCGGTCCTTGCCGGCCATGCAATTGATCAGGATCGGCTCGCCCTGCTCGATCAGTGCGCGGGCATGGTCGCGGGTCATCGCCACCAGTTCGGGCCGGAATGCGATTCGCGTGTAGGTGTCGGTCATCATCTCGTGGATGAATGCAGCATCGCGCGCTCCGGCAAAGCCGCGCGCCGCCTCGATATGCGGAGCAAATTTCGGGCGATCGGGATCGGCCGAGTAGCTGATCGCGGCGGCAAACCCGGCGGGCCTGCGGCAGGGATAAAGCTCACGCTCGCGCGAAGTGCGCAGGTCAAACACAGAGGCAAGTCCGAGCCCCTCGATCCTGGCCAGATCCTGATCGGTCGCGCCGCTGTGCTGACCCGAGCGCCACAGCACGCCGCGTTTCAGCCGCCCTCCGCCGACCAGCGCATAGCCACCATAGTCGCGGAAATTGTGCACTCCGCTCATCGCAATCACGCGCCAGTCGCTCATCATCGGGTCCTCTTGTCTGGCGCTTCGCCTAGTCGAAGCCGGTCAGGCCGTCAAAAGGCCGGTTAGCCCTTGCAATCGCGGCCTCTTCGCGGGACGAGAGGACAAACCACGGGGAAAGGATTCGTCATGAAGTCAGTCGATTTTGACAAGATGGCCGAGGGGCTGCGCAATTGGGGCCGCTGGGGCCCGGAAGATCAGCGCGGCACGCTCAACCACATCGATCCGGCGGCGCTGTGCCGTGCGGCGGCCACGGTAACACAGGGCAAGATGTTCAATCTCGGCATCGCTTTCGACGAGACCGGCCCGCAATTCGGTGGTTTTCGCTTCAATCCGATGAAATACATGACCGCGATCGGCCAGAAACACAGCGAGGAGCATCCACGCAGTCGCTTCAGCGACGATGTCATCCACATGCCGCTGCAATGCGCGACGCAGTGGGACGCGCTCAGCCACGTCCACTACGACGACCAGTTCTACAACGGCTTTTCCACCCATGAGCACCTCAGCAGCCACGGTGCCGCGCGCTGCGGCGTCGAGCACATGGCCAAGCCCGGCATTGCCTCGCGCGGGGTGCTGCTCGACATCGCCAAGCTCAAGGGCACGGACATCCTGCCGGGCGACTATGCAATCACGCCCGATGATCTCAACGCGGCCTGCGAGGCGCAGGGCGTCGCCGTCCTGTCGGGCGACATCGTCGCGGTGCGCACTGGCCAGATCGGCAACCTGACACGGGGCAGCCGCGAGCAGTTCTATTCTGGCCAGCCCGGCTGCCACCACACCTGCGCCGAATGGCTGCACGATATGAGCGCGGCGGCGATCTGCGCGGACAATGTCGCGGTCGAGGTGATGAACGCGGAAACCTACGGCGACGAGATGTACCTGCCGATGCATCTGCTCTGCCTGCGCGACATGGGCCTGCCGTTCGGCGAGCTGTTCGATTTCGACGCGCTCGCCGCCGATTGCGCTGCCGATGGGCAATACACCTTCCTGCTGTGCGCGCCGCCGCTCAACATCACCAGCGCGGTCGGATCGCCGATTAATCCTATCGCCCTGAAGTGAGCCTCGATTTCAGCGGCCGGGTTGCCATTGTCACCGGCGCGGGACGCGGCATCGGCCGTGAAACCGCGCTGGCCCTGGCCCGGCGCGGTGCGCGGGTGCTGGTCAACGACTACGGCGGCGGTGCATCGGCGGCAAAACCGGGCAGCATCGCGGTTGCACAGGCAGTCGCCGACGAGATCGCCGCACTCGGCGGCGAAGCGCTCGCCGAAGCGAGCATGGTGGGATCGGCACAGGCAGCCGAGCGGATTGTCGGTGCGGCCATGAAAGCCTTCGGGCGCATCGACATGCTGGCCAACAATGCCGGCGGCAACATCTCCACCGGGGTGGAAGCGCTAGACGATGCCCGCGCCGAGACGATCTTCGCTTCCAACTTCACCGGCGGCTGGATGCTGCTGCGCAAATGCTGGCCGATCATGCGCGAGCAAGGCTTCGGCCGGATCGTCAACATCATGTCCGGCTCGATACTCGGCCTGCCGGGGCGCGCCACCTATGCGGCAGGCAAGTCCGCCTATCTGGGCCTCACCACGGTTGCAGCTCTTGAGGGAGAGCCGCACGATATCCGGGTCAACGGTGTTTGGCCGAC
>JBIPOX010000173.1:0-4400 GCA_044378785.1 Novosphingobium sp. | reverse complement strand
CACGGCCCGAAACATGGAGAGACGGATGGTCGAGCTAAGCCAAGCGGTAGAAAAACCTGCACACGTTCCCGACGAGGCGGTGTTCGATTTCGACTATCATTACGATCCTGCCTTGCTCGCCGATCCGCACGTGCGCATGCGCGAGCTTCTCGAGACTGCGCCAAAGGTTTTCTGGACGCCGCGCAATGGCGGCACCTGGATCGCGATCGGCTTCAACGAGGTGTTCGACGCGCTGCGCCGCCCGGATGAGTTTTCAAGCTCCATCCTGCCGCCCGAACAGATCGAGGAGCTGCTCAAGCTGCTGCCCGAGGACATGCCGCGCATCCCCCGGCTCAAGCCGATCACCATCGACCCGCCCGAGCACACGACGATCCGCACTCCGCTGGCCAAGGCGTTCTCCCCCAAGGCAGCGATGAACCAGCTCGACGAGATCAAGAGCCTGACCGACCAGCTGATCGACGCGGTTGTCGATCGGGGCCACTGCGAGTTCATCTCCGCGATCGCCGAGCCGCTGCCGGTAACCGTGTTCCTGCGCATGTTCGGTCTGCCGGTTGAGCGGCTCACCGAATTCCGCAACCTGGTCCACGAAGTGCTCAACCCGCCACCCCACGTCGACCCGGGACCGATGATCCTGCGCAAGGTGGCAGACGCGATGGCCGACGACATTGCCGCGCGGCAGGCCAATCCCCAGGGCGACGTGCTCAGCCAGCTGTGGGCGCTCGAGGTCGATGGCAAGCCGATGACCACGGACATCATGGAGGACTATGCGGTCCTCCTGTTCATCGCCGGGCTCGACACCGTGATCAACGCGATGGGCTTTGCCGTGCACCACCTCGCCAAGCATCAGGATCTGCAAGACAGCCTGCGCGCCGATCCCTCGCAAATCCCCGACGCAGTCGAGGAAATGCTGCGCCGCTACAGCTTCGTGGTGCCGCTGCGCCGCGTTTCGCAGGACGCCAGGCTCGGCGACTTCGATCTCAAGGAAGGCGACCGGCTGATGCTGCATCTGGCCGGCGCCGATCTTGACGAGCGCAAGTTCGACGCGCCCGACCAATTCGACATCTCCCGCGATCTCAAATCCCACGTCGCGTTTGGCGGCGGACCGCACCGCTGCGTGGGCATGCATCTGGCGCGCATCGAGCTGCACACGCTCTACCGGCAGCTGCTTGCTCGCCTGCCGCGCTGGCGGCTCGATCCCGATCACAAGCCGACCTATCACAGCGGCAATGTTATCGCGGTGGATACGCTGCACATCCGTTGGGACTGATCTGGTCGTGACATGCCGCGGGGATTGCGCCTATCGTCAGGCTGCAATCCTCGCGGGAGAGACAATAGCGTGACCATGACCGACCTGCACCGCCCGCTTTACGGCGCGGACGTGCTCGCCAATGCGCTCAACAATTACCCCGACATTCCGCTGCTGCACCGGCTCGACGGGCCGAGCCTGTCGGTGCGCGAGATGCGCGACGAGACCAGCCGCTTCATGCAGGCGCTGCTCAGCGTCGGGGTGACTGCGGACAGTTGCGTTTCGATGCTCGCCTCGAACCTGCCCGAGACGCTGCACATCGGCCACGCCACTTCGATGATCCCGGTGCTGTCGGTGCCGATCCATGCAATGAGCTCGCTCGCCGACCAGCTCGGCATCATCCGCGACGCCCATGTCGACGTGCTGATCTTCGAGGCGGAACGCTTCGAGAAAGCCGCCGCCGACATCAAGCGCGAGCAGCCGCAGATCAAGCTGCTCGCGGTCGGACATAGCGAGATTGCCCCCGATATCCGCAAGCTCGCCGCCTCTTTCGAGCCCCGAAAACTCGTTCCCCCGGTGATCGACGGGGATCATATCGGGCGGCGCTCCTATTCGGGTGGCACGACCGGCAAGCCCAAGGCGATCCCCTCTGCCGCCCGCTCGGGCCAGCAATGCGCGATGATCATCCAGGCCGAATGGGAATGGCCCAGCCCGCCGCATGTCCTTTCTGCCGCGCCGCTGACTCATGCCGGCGGCACCATGTTCATGCCCGCGCTGCTCAAGGGCGGCACATTCCTGATCCTGCCCAAGTTCGATCCATTGCAGGTGCTGCAATGCATCCAGGATTACCGGATCAATTGCATGATGCTGGTGCCCACGATGATCTACGCCCTGCTCGATCATCCCCGCTTCGACGAGTTCGATCTCTCCAGCCTCGAGACCGTGTTCTACGGTGCCTCGCTGATGAACCCGGTGCGCCTGAAGGAAGCGATCGAGCGGATCGGCCCGGTCTTCGCTCAGTTCTACGGACAAGCCGAGGCACCGATGGTGCTCACCTATTTCCGCAAGGCCGATCATGACATCAACGACATGAACCGGCTGGCGAGCTGCGGCCTGCCCTGCCCCTATGTCCGGCTCGAACTGCATGATGCCCAGGGCAACGAGGTGCCCGATGGCGAGCCCGGAGAGATCGTCACGCAAGGCCCGCTGGTGATGAACGGCTATCTCGACGAGGAACTCAACAGGGAGGTGTTTCGCGGCGGCTGGCTGCACACCGGCGATGTCGCGGTGCGCGATCCCGATGGCTTCCTGCGGATCGTCGACCGGGTCAAGGACATGATCGTATCGGGCGGCTTCAACATTTACCCGCGCGAGGTCGAGATGGTGATTGCCGAGCACCCTGCGGTCGCCGAAGTGGCAGTGATCGGGGTGCCGCACGACAAGTGGGGCGAGGCAGTCAAGGCCGTGGTCGTGGCAAAGCCAGGGCACGCGGTCGATCCCGACGCGCTGATCGCCATGGTCGCGCAGGCCAAGGGATCGTATCAGGCGCCCAAGTCGGTCGAATTCGTCGAGGCGATCCCGCAGACTCCGGTTGGCAAACCTGATAAGAAAGCGCTCAGGGCAGTTTACACGGTGTGACCGGCCCTGCGTTTGGTTGGCACAGGGAAGCAGCAGGATGACCGAACGGCAAAACCGCCCCAACCGGCCGGGCCTGTCGCTCTATGTGCCCGAGCCGCCATTCCGTCCGGGCGACACTGCCGACTACACCTGGCTAGAGATCCCCGAGCCCGACGCCATTGCCCGTCCCGACGAGGGCGCCCATCCCGACACGATCCGCGATCTGGCCTATGGCCTCATCCGGGTGCTCGATTTCGACGGCAAGGCGGTGGGCAGCTGGAACCCTTCGCTCGAACCCGAGACCCTGCTCGCCATGCTGCGCAAGATGGCCCTGCTGCGCGCTTTCGACGAGCGGATGAACCGTCAGCAGCGGCAGGGCAAGACCAGCTTCTACGTCAAGTCGACTGGCGAGGAGGCAGTCGCGATCGCCCAGACCTTTGCGCTCGATCGGGAAGACATGTGCTTTCCCTCCTACCGTCAGCCCGGCATCCTGTTTGCGCGCGACTATCCGATGGTCCTGATGATCAACCAGATCTTCTCGAACACGGCCGACCCGCTGAAGGGCAGACAATTGCCGGTGATGTATTCGGCGCGCGACTATGGCTTCTTTTCGATCTCGGGCAATCTGACCACCCAATATCCGCAAGCCGTCGGCTGGGCCATGGCCAGCGCCAGCAAGGGAGATGACCGGATTGCGGCGGCATGGTGCGGCGAAGGCTCGACCTCGGAAGGCGACTTTCACAATGGGCTGACCTTTGCTGCGGTCTACAACGCGCCTTGCGTGTTCAATGTCGTCAACAACCAGTACGCGATTTCCAGCTACTCCTGTTTCGCCGGATCGGAGCGCACGACCTTCGCTGCGCGCGGGATCGGCTATGGCATTGCTGCGCTGCGGGTCGACGGCAACGACGCGCTCGCGGTCTATGCTGCGACCCGCTGGGCTGCCGACCGGGCGCGGGCCAATAAGGGTCCGACCCTGATCGAGCTGTTCACCTATCGCGCCGATGCCCATTCGACCTCGGACGATCTGGCTGCCTATCGCAGCGCCCAGGAACGCCAGGAGTGGCCGCTGGGCGACCCGATCTCGCGGCTCAGGCAGCACTGCATCGGGCTCGGCATCTGGGACGAGGATCGCCACGCAGCGATGGACCTTGAGGTCGCCGAGCAAGTCGTCGCCGCGCAAAAGGAGGCCGAGCAACACGGCATTCTCGGCCATGGCCTGCATCAGCCCGACGAGACGATGTTCCAGGACGTCTATGAGCACATGCCGTGGCACCTGCGCGAACAGAGCGAGCAGGCGAGCCGCGAAAGGAAGCTCAAATGGCCCGGATGACCATGGTCCAGGCGATTAATTCGGCACTGGACGTGATGATGGCGCGCGATCCCGATCTCGTCATCCTGGGCGAGGATGTCGGGTATTTCGGCGGCGTGTTCCGCGTCACTGCCGGGCTTCAGGCCAAATACGGCAAGGAGCGCTGCTTCGACACGCCAATCACCGAGTGCGGCATCATCGGCGCGGCGATCGGCATGGCGGCCT
>JBIPOX010000172.1:0-4403 GCA_044378785.1 Novosphingobium sp. | reverse complement strand
CCGCTGACATGCTCGACTGATCGGCCAGGCGCAAACGCGCCTGGCATCGCCACAGCAATCGAAACCCCCGGAGAAGCGCAGGCCTCACCGGGGGTTTGTTGATGCGGACGGTTAGTGGAACCGTCCTCGAACGGCAATAGTCAGCTCTTGCCGAACAGACCCTTGGCCATGCCGGCAATGTCGTCGAGCGGATTGCCGTCGCCATCGCGGTCAAGCATGCCAAGCACGCCCGAGAGCGCCGGATTGTCCTTCATCATGCCATTGAGCTTCTCAAGCCCGCCCTCGCCGCCAAGCTGCTCGGCCATTTGTCCGAGCATTCCTGCATCGAGCCCGGTCTTGGCTGCGGCACCGGCGATCGTGTCGCCCGGTTCGGCATGGCTCTGACCCAGAGCAGCAACTGCCTTTTCTGCCAATTCTGGCGGCAGGCCGAACTTTTCGGCCAAGGCACCAACGTTGGCACCGCCCAATTGTCCGAGAACTCCGTCAAGCAAGCCCATGATCGCTACTCCATTTGAGGAAGCGGCAATCATACTGGGGTTTTGTGACAGGACAAGCGCTCGTCAGGCAGTTTGCCTTGCGTGACAGTCAGGCTGCAGCGGCTGGAGCAGCCTTGCGTACGCCCTCGTCGACATGCTCTTCGAACTGCGCAAAGTTCTCGATGAACTTGTGTACCAGGTTCTGCGCAGTCAAATCGTATTCGGCCGGATCGGCCCAAGCGCTGCGCTGGTCAAGCAATGCACTGTCGACGCCCGGCACGGCGACTGGCACCTCGAAGCCGAAATTGGCATCGGAGCGGAACTCGACATTGTTGAGGCTGCCGTCGAGCGCGGCATTGAGCAGTGCCCGCGTCGCCTTGATCGGCATGCGCTTGATGCCGTCCTGCGTCGCCTTGCCACCGAACCAGCCAGTATTGACCAGCCAGCACCTGACCTGCCCCTTGGCAATCCGCTCCTTGAGCAAGTTGCCATAGACGCTCGGGTGGCGCGGCATGAACGGTGCGCCAAAGCAGGTCGAGAAGGTCGCCTCAGGCTCGGTCACGCCGATTTCGGTGCCTGCGACGCGCGCGGTATAGCCCGACAGGAAGTGATACATCGCCTGATCGGGAGTGAGCCGCGCGATCGGCGGCAGCACGCCATAGGCATCTGCGGTGAGCATGATGATATTGGCCGGAACCGGCCCCATATTCTCGGCCGAGGCGTTCGGAATGAAATCGATCGGATAGGAGCCGCGCGAGTTTTCAGCGAGGCTCGCATCGTCGAAATCGAGCACGCGGGTGACCGGGTCGATTACGACGTTTTCGAGCACCGTACCGAAACGGCGAGTGGTTGCGTAGATTTCTGGCTCGGCCTCTTCGGACAGGCGGATCATCTTGGCATAGCAGCCGCCTTCGAAATTGAACACGGCGGTGTCCGACCAGCCATGTTCGTCATCGCCGATCAAGGTGCGGCTGGCATCTGCCGAAAGCGTGGTCTTGCCAGTGCCCGAAAGCCCGAAAAACACTGCCGTCGTACCGTCGGGACCGATGTTGGCCGAACAATGCATCGGCATGACGCCGCGCGTCGGCAGGAGATAGTTGAGAATGCCGAACACGCTTTTCTTCATTTCGCCGGCATATGCAGTGCCGCCGATCAGGATCAGCTTTTCGGAGAAATTGACTGCGATCACAGTCTCGCCGCGACAGCCGTGACGCGCCGGATCGGCTTTGAAGCTGGGCAGGTCGATGATCGTGTATTCAGGCACGAAGCCTTCCAGATCGCTCGCCTCGGGCCGCACCAGCAGGGTGCGGATGAACAGGTTGTGCCATGCGAACTCGTTGATCACCCGCACATTGACGCGGTGCTCGGGCTGCGATCCGCCGAACAGGTCGGCCACATAGAGCGTCGGCTTCTGTGCAATCGCGGCCATGAAATCGGCCTTCAGCGCAGCGAAATGCTCCGGGCTCATCGCTGCGTTCGACTTTCCCCACCAGATGGTGTTCTCGGTCTCGGCGTCGCGGACAATGAACTTGTCCTTTGCCGACCGGCCAGTGTGCTTGCCGGTCTTGACCACCAGCGGGCCGTCCTTGGCGAGCAGGCCCTCACCATTGCGCACGGCATGTTCGACAAGCGGCGCAGTGCCGAGATTGGCGTGAATGGTTGCCGTGGTCGTAATGCCCTGGCGGTCGAGCGGATAGCTCAGGGAAGCGCTTTTCAACTTGCTCTCCGTGATATGCGGCTTGCCCGAGGGCGTCGGCCCGGACGCATACAGCACAAAAGTTTCCAGAATCGTGCCATGTCCGTGATCGTGCTCGCGCATAGTCGAGCGCCATGCGATCGTCAATTTGCTGCACCGGCCCTGCTCGGCTTGCCAGTGCGTTGTCACCGATTGCGCAAGCGGCTAGGCTCTGCGCATGGCAAGTGCAGCGGACCAGATTGGCGGCAATGGCGATCCGGCAGGCGAGCGCCGCCGCAGCATTGCACTGGTCGATGACGATCGCAATGTCCTCACCACGCTGTCGATCCTGCTCCAGTCCGAAGGTTTTCTGACGCGGGTCTATTCCGATGGCGAGGCTGCGCTTGGCGCATTGCTCGACAACCCGCCCGACCTGGCGATCTTCGACATCAAGATGCCGCGGATGAGCGGGCTCGAGCTGCTGGAAAAGCTGCGCTCGCGCTCCAGCCTGCCAGTGATCTTCCTGACCTCGCGCGACGAGGAACCGGATGAAGCGCTTGGCCTCGCGCTAGGCGCAGACGACTATATCACCAAGCCGTTCAGCCAGCGGCTGCTGGTCGCGCGGATCAGGGCTATCCTGCGGCGCAGCGAGCTGGCTCAGGCAGCGCTTCGCTCCGAAGGGAGCGACGATATTCCTGACCCGGTGGTGCGGGGGCGCTTGCGGATGGACCCGGCCCGTCACGAGGTGAGTTGGCAAGGCAAGCCGGTGTCGCTGACCGTGACCGAATTTCTTATTCTCGAGGCATTGGCCACCCGGCCCGGCCTGGTCAAAAGCCGCAACCAGCTGATGGACGCAGCCTATAGCGACGACGTTTTCGTCGATGACCGCACGATTGACAGCCATATCAAGCGTTTGCGCCGAAAATTCCGTGCGGTCGATCCGCATTTCGCTGCGATCGATACGCTCTATGGCGCAGGATACTCCTTCGCCGATGAATGAGAGCGGCCCCGGCCGGGTCAGGGCTGGTCAGCGCTGGCCGTGGCGCAATTCGCTCACCGTGCGCATTCTGGCGGTCAACATCATCGCCCTGGCGCTGCTTGCAGGTAGCCTGTTCTACATCGACAGCTACCGCAAGGAACTGATCGCGGAGCGGTTCATCCTTGCCACTGCCGAAGCCCAGATCGCCGCCGAAGCGCTGGGCGGAAGGCCACCGCGCGAGGTGCGCGAAAAGCTGGTGCGGATCGGCGCCGGACAAGGCTTGCGGCTGCGCCTCTACGATGCCGAGGGTACACTGGTTGCCGATACCTTCGAACTGGGCGAGCCAGCCTATCGCTTCATCGATCCGCAAAGCGAGCCATGGCTTCAGGATGCAGCGCGCTGGCTGGACCGGGGCATGGATGTTCTGCTCGGGACCCGGCCCATCCCTGCCTACACCGATCCGCCCGATACCAAGGCCGATCACTGGCCCGAGATTGCACAAGCCGCAGCTACCGATTCGACCGTGATCGTTCAGCGCAGCGCCCCTGACAGCACCCCGGTGATCAATTCGGCCACCCCAGTGGGCGAGAGCGGCGCGGTGCTGATGATCACCCGCAATGCCCGCGACATCACCCAGAACGTGCGCGACGCGCGCCAGACGCTGGTGATCATTGTCGGCGCAGCGCTGATCATCTCGATCCTGCTCTCCCTGTTCCTTGCGCGCACCATCGTCCAGCCCTTGCGGGTGCTTGTGCGCGCGGCCGTGCGAGTGCGTTCAGGCCGCGACCGGCAAGTGGTCGTGCCTCGCCTGCCGGATCGGCGCGACGAGATCGGACTGCTTGCCCGCGCCATCTCCGACATGACCGCTGCCTTGCGCCAGCGCATCGACGCGGTCGAAAGTTTCGCCGCCGATGTCTCGCACGAGCTCAAGAACCCGCTAACCTCGCTGCGCAGCGCGGTCGAGACGCTGGACCGGGTAGAGGACCCGGAGCTGCGCGCCCAATTGCTGGCGATTGCCCGCCAGGATGTGGGCCGGATCGATCGCTTGGTGACCGAGATCGCCGATGCAAGCCGGATCGACGCCGAACTCAGCCGCACCGATTTCGAGCCGCTCGATCTGGCCGCGCTGGTTCGCGCTCTGGTCACAGAACGCGAGAGCCGGGGCGTCAACGGCGCATCGCCGGTCAAAATCGTCAGCCATGCGCCCGGCCTGGCTCTGATAGCGGGAGACGCTTCGCGCATCGAGCGTGTCCTGCACAATCTGATCGACAAT
>JBIPOX010000332.1:0-2696 GCA_044378785.1 Novosphingobium sp. | reverse complement strand
CGGCATCGGCATAGAGGCGGAAGTCAATGCCACCCGGCAAATCGTAACGCTGCTGGGTGGGACCGCGAGCAATCGTGTCCTTGTCGAAGACGACGACATCGGCGTGGAAGCCAGGAGCCAGCAAGCCGCGCTCGACCAGGCCGAAATAGGTGGCCTGACGCCCAGTGATCTGGTGGACCGCTTCCTCGAGCGTGATTACCCCGAATTCGCGCACCGCCTGCTGCAGCAGGCCGGTCGAGAAAGCGAATGTGTCGATCAGGTCGAGATGGGCACCGGCGTCCGATGCTCCGATCAGGGTGCGATCGTCGACGAACACCTTGCCGCGCAGGGCAAAGGTTTGCGCATTGTCGCTGTTGCTGTCGGGCGTGAAGACCGTGTCGAGATTGTCGACAAGCGCCAGGTCGAGCAGTACGTCGATCGGCTCGCAGCCTTTATCGCGGGCGATGTCGCCGGTCTTGCGCCCGACGTAGCCCTGGTTTTCCTCGCTGGTGACCGACGATACGATAAAATTGTCGAGGCGCGCCAGCCCTTTGAGCGGTGCTTCGTTGGACATGGTGGCGATGTCCTCGACCATCTGGCGGCGCACTTGAGGGTCTCGGAACCTGGCCATGCGCTCCTCGACCGAGAGCTTGAACAGGCTCGGCCAGACGCCCGGAAAGGCGTCGAACAGGAAGCCGCTACGCAGGTTCATATAAGCCGTCGGACTAACCGGAATGGTTAGAGCAATGACCTCGCCGCCACGTTCACGCGCAAAGTCGGACACCGCCAGCCGCCGCGCCACCATGGCTTCGGCGTCGGGTCGGCCTGATACGCCCAGCACGTTCCAGTTGACCGGGCGGTTTCCGGCGATCGACACATCGGCGAGCAACTCGAGCATGCCGGGGCCGAACTCAAGGTCGGGCAACAGCTCGAGGCCGGTGCCTTCGTAGTCCTTGACCACACCCGCCAGCCCGACAATCTCGGAATGCTCGGCCCAGCGCGAGGGCACCGGATTGCCGTCGCCGTCATTGTGGGTGTTCGAGACCGTGGTCGAAAAGCCCATCGCGCCCTGGCTCAGGCATTCGCCGAGGAGGGCTTTCATCTGCGCAAGGTCGCTCTCGCTCGCCTTCTCGCCGACAGCGCGCTCACCCATGACGTAGCGGCGGATCGCCGAGTGTCCGGCAAAGAAGCCTGCATTGAGGCCAACCTTGCCCTCAAATCGACTGAGGAACTCGCCAAAGCTCGACCAGTTCCACGGCACCGCCTTGTCGAGCACGTCGAGCGGCATGCCTTCGACCCGCGCCAGCATTGGCTTGAGATAGTCGCCCGAATCAGCACTGAGCGGCGCGATCGAGAAACCGCAGAAGCCGCCAAAAACGGTAGTGACGCCGTGATAGCACGAAGGGCTCAGCGTCGGGTCCCAGAACACTTGAGCGTCGTAATGCGTGTGGCAATCGATGAAGCCGGGGGCAACGATCCGTCCGGTCGCGTCGATCGTCTCGCGCGCCTCTTCCTCGACCACGCCGACCGCGACGATCCGCCCGTCGCGAATGCCCAGATCGCCAGCAAACCCCGGTTTGCCCGTTCCGTCCACGATAGTGCCATTGGCGATCTTGAGGTCCAGCATCATCATCTCCCGTTTGGACAGAGAATGCCACGTTACCGGCCACGCCACAACCGGGATGAAGGCATGCCGGCGGCATCGCTCGCGAGGGCGAGAACCGCGTCCCGGGGATTTGACAAGGGGCCTCGCGCAATTGCAGGAGGAGACGGGCAGAGGCCAACCGGCTGCTTGCCGGCGGGGTTTCCCGGCAAGGCGGTGTTGAGCCGGGATCGCGAGGAGGGCTTGTGAACCAACCGGAAGCCGAACCGCGCGGACTGTCGGCCCTCATCGCGCGGACCCTGAGCCACGGCGGCGATGCCCCGGCGGTCCAGTTCGACGAGGTCTGGCACAGCTGGAGCCAATTGCGCGCGCTTGGCGATCGGCTGGACGCCGCGCTGGGCGAGGGAAGCGGCCATGACAAAAGGGTCGGGCTGATCGCGCGCAACCGGCCTGTCGTGCTCGCCGCCATGCTAGGTCTGATCGCGCGCGGCCAGACCATCGTCATGCTGCATGGCGCGCAGCAGCCCGAGCGGCTCGCCAGCGAAATCGCAACGCTGAACCTGGCGGCAATCGTCGGCGAGGAGCCATTCTGGCAAAGCGAAGTTCTCGCTGCAGCCTCCGCTGCGGGAACTCTCGTCATCGTCTTGCCCGAGGAACTCTCCGGCCCGCTCGACACCGTGCCGCCCGAAGCCTTGCGCGAGGCGAACGCCAGCGATCCGGCAGTCGCGCTGGAATTGCTCAGCTCTGGCACTACCGGCCCGCCCAAGCGCATCGCCATCGCCTGGCGCACGCTCGAGCTGGCGCTGGGCACTGCCCATGGCACCGCTCTGTTCGGGGAAGGACCGCTGGCACTGTCGGGCGCAGATTTGCCGCCCGCCATTTCCGGGCTCTCGCTCGGTAACATCGGCGGGGTCTACATGATGCTGCCCTCCGCGCTTATCGGCCAGCCGATCGTCATGCTTGACCGGTTCGCGGTCGAACCGTGGGTGCGCGCGGTCAAGGAATACAAGCCGAAAGTGCTCTCGGTGCAGCCGGTCGGCCTGCGCATGATCCTCGATGCCCAAGTGCCGCGCGCGGGCCTCGCCTCGCTGACAACCATCGTTTCTGGCGCTTC
>JBIPOX010000273.1:0-3073 GCA_044378785.1 Novosphingobium sp. | reverse complement strand
CGCGAGGTCTGGCCGCTGATCGAGGGCGGCAAGGGGGTTTCGGCCACCAATCACGCCAGTTCGGGCGCATGGGCGGCTGCAGGCGGGATCGGCACGGTAAGCGCCGTCAATGCCGACAGTTATGATCCCACCGGCAAGATCGTTCCGCAGGTCTACGAGCAGCTTACCCGGCGTGAGCGGCACGAGCAGCTGATCCGCTATGGCATCGACGGTGCCGTGGCGCAGGTGCGCCGCGCCCACGAAATTGCCGGCGGCAATGGCGCGATCAACATCAATGTGCTGTGGGAAATGGGCGGCGCGCAACCGATTCTCGAAGGCGTGCTGGAACAGACCAGGGGTTTGATAGCGGGCGTCACCTGCGGCGCGGGCATGCCCTATCGCCTCAGCGAGATCGCCGCCAAGTACAACGTCAACTACCTGCCGATCATCAGCTCGGCGCGAGCTTTCCGGGCGCTGTGGAAGCGCGCCTATCACAAGGTTCCCGAGCTGATGGGAGCGGTGGTCTACGAGGATCCATGGCTGGCGGGCGGGCACAACGGCCTTTCCAATGCCGAGGACCCGCTCCAGCCCGAAGACCCCTATCCGCGAGTCAAGGCCCTGCGCGAGACGATGCGCGGCGAAGGTATTTCGGACGATGTGCCGATCGTCATGGCAGGCGGCGTGTGGTTTCTGCGCGAATGGGACAACTGGGTCGATAGCACCGAGCTGGGCCAGATCGCCTTCCAGTTTGGCACACGGCCGCTGCTCACCCACGAAAGCCCGATCCCGCAAGGCTGGAAGGACGCGTTGCGCACGCTTGAGCCGGGTGATGTGCTGCTGCACAAATTCTCGCCGACCGGCTTTTATTCATCGGCGGTCCGCACGCCGTTCCTGCGCAGTCTCGAAGCCCGTTCCGAGCGGCAGATACCCTATTCGAAGGTCGCGGCAGGCGAGCATACGGTGCGGCTCGATGTTGGCGTGGGCAACAAGAACTTCTGGGTGACGCCGCACGATCTTGGCCGCGCCCGCGAATGGGTGGCGGCAGGTCATGACGAGGGACTGCGCACCCCCGACGACACGATCATCTTTGTCAGCCAGCCAGAGCGCGACATCATTCAGAAGGATCAGAAGGACTGCATGGGCTGCCTGTCGCATTGCGGCTTCTCGTCGTGGAAGGACCATGACGATTACACCACTGGCAGGCTGGCCGATCCGCGCAGCTTCTGCATCCAGAAAACCTTGCAGGACATCGCCCATGGCGGCCCGGTCGAGGATAACCTGATGTTCGCTGGCCATTCGGCCTACCGCTTCAAGCAGGACCCGTTCTACTCGAACAATTTCACGCCGAGCGTGAAAGAGCTGGTCGACCGGATTTTGACCGGGGATTGAAGCGCCATATGCGCGCTGCCGCAATCTCGCTCAGCCGTTCGGGACAGCACGGCTTCTCCAAACAGGCCGCACAATCGCTAACGCTGATTGCCGGTGAAGGGGTGGAAGGCGACGCCCATTGCGGGGTCACGGTGAAGCACCGGTCACGCGTGGCAGTCGATCCTGGCCAACCCAATCTGCGGCAGGTCCATCTGATTTCGGCAGAACTGCTGGAGGAGCTGGCGGAGGCGGGATTTGCGGTCAATCCGGGCGATCTTGGCGAGAACTTGCTCACGCGCGGGCTCGACCTGATCGCCATGCCAAGAGGCACGCGATTGAAGATCGGAGCGGAGGTAGAGCTGGAACTCACCGGTCTGCGCAATCCTTGCCGCCAGATCGAGGCATTCATGCCCGGCTTGCTTCAGCGCGTGGTTTCGCGCGACGAAAGCGGCGAAATCGTTCGCAGGGCAGGGGTGATGGCGATTGTCCGAAGCGGTGGACAAATTGCCATCGGAGACACCATCGAGGCAGAATTGCCTCCGCTACCGCACGAGGAGTTGGACAGGATCTGACAGATCCTCAATCCATCTCCCAGGCCCGTTCGCCATGGCTGGCAATGTCGAGCCCGTCGCGCTCGGTCTGCTCGTCGACCCGCATCGGAAACACTACCGATACCATCAGCGCGATGATCACGCTGCCGACCACCGACCACAAGGCGACAATGCCTACTCCGCTCAATTGCGCGACGAACTGGCTGCCCATGGCCATGCCATCGGCATAGCCAGTGCCGCCCAGCGCAGGGGACAGGAAAAACGCCAGCAACAGGGAGCCGGTGATACCGCCAACCCCGTGCACCGCGAAGACATCGAGCGAATCGTCGATTTTCAGCCGCTGCTTGACCAGCTGGATCGCCGCATAGCAGATCGCCGCCGCGACTGCGCCAAAGGCCATTGCTGCCAATGGCGAGATGAACAACGCCGCCGGGGTCACCGTGGCAAGCCCGGCGATCGCTCCTGTCGCAAAGCCGACACTGGTCGGTTTGCCGAGCTGGTACTTCTCGATCAACAGCCAGACCAGCGCCGCCACCGAGGCAGCAACATGCGTGTTGACGATGGCAGCTGCGGCATCGTCATTGGCCGCCAGCGCCGAACCGCCGTTGAAGCCGAACCAGCCAACCCACAGCATGGCTGCACCTGCCATGGTCAGCGAGGGGCTGTGCGGCAGCATGATCGACTTGGGGAAACCGTCGCGCTTGCCCAGCATCAGCGCCACAACCAGCGCCGAGACGCCTGCGGTCGTATGGACAACAATGCCTCCCGCGAAATCAAGCGTGCCAAAGTTCGTTGCCAGCCAGCCTCCGCCCCAGACCCAGTGCGCGACCGGGGCATAGACGATCAGGCTCCACAATGCGCAAAAGCCCAGCACCCAGCCAAATCGCGCGCGATCGACCCAGGCACCAACCATCAGCGCGGGCGTGATTGCGGCAAATGTCATCTGGAACAGCGCAAAGCTGCTTTCCGGGATCAAGTAACCGTCGCGCACCTGGCCCAGGTCAGCGAAAAACAGCGCGTTGCCTGCGCCAAGAATTCCGCCGGAAACCTGGCCGAACGATAAGGTATAGCCAACCAGTACCCACAGCACCGAAACCAGAGCGGCGATCGCGCCGCACTGGAGCATCACCGAAAGGAAATTCTTGGCACGCACCAGGCCGCCGTAAAACAGCGAC
>JBIPOX010000171.1:0-4413 GCA_044378785.1 Novosphingobium sp. | reverse complement strand
AAAACGGGACAAGGCGTCACTCTCCGTCGATTTGGCTGCGATATCAATCGCCAGCTGAGTGAAGCCTGAACCCATAATCGATTTTCACGGTCCTGAGAATCCCGTTTGCGAGCCAATCTCCTTCCGGAGTGGCAGTATGTCGCAATTGCCGCGCAGTTGGCACCGCGCAGGATCAGGCGGCGTAAACAACCGGGTCGCTCAGTCCAGCCTCGGCAAAGCCCGCCCGCCGCAAGCGGCAGCTTTCGCAAAGTCCGCATGCCAACCCCTCAGCGTTAGGATCGTAACACGACCAGCTCATCCCCGCAGGCAAGCCCAGCCTCTCGCATTCGCTGGCGATCTGGGCTTTCGACAGGAACTGGAGCGGTGCGTGGATGGCAAACCGCTCACCGTCCGCCCCAACCCGGGTCGCGATTGTGGCGAGTTCCGCGAAGGCGGCGATGAACTCAGGCCGACAATCGGGATAGCCCGAATAATCGAGCGCGTTCACCCCGATGAAAATGTCCTTGGCGTCGATCGCCTCGGCCCAGGCCAGGGTCAGCGAGAGGAACACAAGATTGCGCGCGGGCACATAGGTGATCGGGATCCCTTCGCCGGGTCCATCCTTGGGCACCGCAATGTCCGACGTCAGCGCCGATCCGCCGAACTGGCGCAGATCCAGCGGCAGGATTACGTGGCGCGCCGCACCGAGATGGTCGGCTATCGCCCTGGCGCTCTCGAGTTCGCGCCGATGCCGCTGGTTGTAATCGATCGTCAGCGCATTGATGCGATAGCCCGCCTCGCGCGCCAGCCCTGCCACGACCATCGAATCGAGGCCGCCCGATAGCAGCACCACCGCATCGCCGCGACCGGCGGGTTGGGAAAAGCCTGTCATGGCGTCCGGCTAACCGTTCACCAGGCGTAGCGCAATCGGATCAACGCGGGCAGGCTCCGACCCACCTTGCCTCCGCGCCGAAGGCAAAAGGCAATCCGCGCTCGATGCCCTGCGTATCGATCTGCACGAGGCGATCGGTTTCCATGCGAATGTGGGTCCGGCCATAGCCGTTGCCAGGGCATGAGTACTGGACTGTCACCGCCAATTGCGAATCGTCGACCACCACGCGGTTACAGGCCAGCCGCGCATGCTTGAGCTGAATCAGCTCGCGTCCGGTCGACAGGCAAACCTTGACCCGTTCCTCTTCGGCATCACGCGGCCGCACCTCCCAGGCACCCCGGTCGAGCCGATCGAGCATGGCCAGCTGCGGAGCCTGCGCTTCAAGCGCAGCGCCAAAGCCGACCGAAGCCGCCAGAATGGCCATGATGCAAATCCCTGCTCGCATCCCCAGTCGTTCCAGATCAAGCAATCGAGAAGCCCCAAGTGCGGCACGTAAAATATCGAGCAAAATTGCTCCTTCACGCGCCCAGTTGAGCCCTATAGTCGATCAGCCATGAACGCGCGCTTACACATCAACCTCAAGAATCGTTGAACAAAACGCGCATTCAACCGGGATTGTGCCGCCTTCTCCGCGCATTTCGTCAAGTTCAACACCAGGAAAGCGGGCGAGAATTCCGCGATAATGCTCGACAGTGCAGCGGCATCCGCGTTGCAGCTGCGCATTGGCTTCGACCTGCACTTCGTCCTCAAAGCTGAACAGCCGCCAGACGACGCTTTCCAGTGACAGGGCCGGATCAACCAGCTCGTCATGGCGAACCGAAGCCGCCAGCGTAGAAACATGCTCCCACTCGAGGTCCTGCTCCTTCACGTGCAGGCGCTCGCGCCCTTCCTCACCTTCGGGGAAGTGCTGGACCAGCAAACCGGCGGCGATCGCTCCCTGCGCCGAATTCCTCATCCCGACCCGGATGAGTGTCGGGATCTGTTCGGAACGCACGAAATAGGCCTCACAGGCCTGCGAGAGCGATTCCCCCTCGAGCGGCACGACCCCCTGATAGCGCTCGCCGCTGGTCGAAAGATCGAAGGTGATCGCCAAATAACCGGTCCCGAAGAGCGTCTCCAGCGACGGGCTTGCGCCGATCTGGCCCAGCTTCTCCGGATCGTGGCGAACATATCCGCGCAGCTCACCCTGTCGGTAGTCGCAGACCAGCAGGTCGACCGCTCCGGCCTCGGCTTGCGCCTGCAGCGTCAGCTGGCTTTGGCCGTCCTTCATCAAGGTTCCCATCAGCGCGGTCAGCACCAGCGCCTCGCCGAGCAAGTGCCGGATCGGCGCGGGATAGGCGTGCGCCGAGAGCACGGTGTCGAGCACTGGACCAAGCCGGACCAGCCGGCCACGGGCATTGCGCCGGGGCACGGTAAAGGCCAGCACCCGGTCGAAGCCAGTCTCACCTTCGGGAACCAATGTCACTGCGCTCACAGCAGACCGAAAGCCCACAGCAAGATCGACTTCTGCGCGTGGATGCGATTTTCCGCCTCGTCGAAGACGGCCGACTGGGCACTTTCGAAGACCTCTGCCGTCACTTCCTCGCCGATATGCGCTGGCAAGCAATGCAGAAACACCGCATCGCTCTTGGCATGGCGCATCAACCCGGCATTGACCTGGAATGGGGCCATGGCTGCCAGTTTTTGTGCGGCATGGTCCTGGCCCATCGATATCCAGGTGTCAGTGACAACCACGTCTGCACCAGCAACCGCCGTGACGGCATCGCCGACAAGATCGACACGGGCACCCCCTGCGCGCGCCGCGCCGACATAGGCAGCGTCCGGCTCGTAGCCCTGCGGCGTGCCAACCCGCACGTTGAACTTCATCAGCCCGGCGGCTTCAAGCATCGAGTTGAGCACGTTGTTGCCATCGCCCAGCCACGCCAGTTCCAGCCCGGGCAAGGGCTTGCCCCGCTCGATCACGGTCAAGAGATCGGCGACAATCTGGCACGGGTGCGAACGGTCGGTCAGGCCATTGATCACTGGCACGGTTGCATGGCGTGCCATTTCCAGCGCCTTGGCGTGATCGTCGGTGCGGATCATGATCGCATCGACCATCCGGCTGAGCACCCGCGCCGTGTCGGCAATCGATTCGCCCCGACCGAGTTGGGTGCTGGCCGAATCCATAACCAGTGCAGTGCCGCCCAGCTGCCGCATCGCCATATCAAAGCTGACGCGGGTACGGGTCGAGTTCTTCTCGAAGATCATCGCCAGCACCCGGCCCTGCAGCGGATTGTCGGCATCAGGCGCGCCTTTGGCCAGCGTGCGTCGCGCTGCCTTGCGATCGATCGCATCGTTGATCATCGCAGCCAAGGCATCGCCGCCAGCATCGACGAGATCGAGCAGATGCCGGGTCATGATACAGCCGCTTCGGGCTGGTAGCTCGCCGCTGCCGCCGAGAGCTTTTCCATGAATTCGTCGATATGCTCGTCCTCAATGACGAGCGGCGGCACGATCCGCATGATATTGTCGCTGCCCGAAACGGTCAGCGCGCCATGGACCTCGCGCAGATGCGCAACAAACCCACGCGGCTCGCTCTTGAGCTTGAGGCCGAGCATCAGGCCAATTCCGCGCACTTCCTCGAACAGGTCGGGGTAGTTGCCGATGAACTGCTCGAGCTTGCCCCGCAGTCGTTCACCGCGGGCGCTGACCTGCGCGAGGAATGCATCGTCGGCTATCACGTCGAGCACTGCCTCGGCGGCGGCCATGCCGAGCGGATTGCCGCCATAGGTCGAGCCATGGGTGCCGAAGGTCATGCCGCGCGCCGCTTTTTCGCTGGCAAGGCAGGCCCCGATCGGAAAGCCGCCACCAAGCCCCTTGGCCGTCGCCAGCACGTCAGGCTCGATGCCGTAATGCTCATAGGCATAGAAAGCGCCAGTCCGGCCAACCCCGCATTGCACCTCGTCAAGCGCCAGGATCAGGTCATGCTCGTCGCAAAGCGCGCGCAGGCCCTGGATGAATTCGGGCGAGGCCATACGCACCCCGCCTTCGCCCTGGATCGGCTCGATCAGGAAGCCCGCGGTATGCGGGCCGACCAGTGAGCGGGCTTGCGCGAGGTTGTCGAACTCGCAATAGCGGAAACCGGGCAGCAACGGCTGAAAACCGGAATGCAGCTTTTCCTGGTTCGACGCGCTGATCGTTCCCATCGTCCGCCCGTGAAAGGCGTTGTGGAAGGTGATCAGCTCAAAGCGTTCGGGATCGCCACCATGCTGGTGATAGGCACGGGCCACCTTGATCGTGCATTCGACCGCCTCGGCACCCGAATTGGTGAAAAACACGGTATCGGCAAAGGTCAGATCGACGAGCCGCTGGGCGAGGTGCTCGCCTTGCGGGCTGCCATAGAGGTTTGAGACGTGCATCAATGTCTGGGCCTGGCGTGCGATCGCGCCAGTCAGGCCCGGGTGCGAATGGCCGAGCGCATTGACTGCGATTCCCGCCGCAAAATCGAGATAGCGTTTGCCGTCCTCGCTGATCAGGTGGCAGTTGTCGCCGCGCACCGGCCG
>JBIPOX010000170.1:0-4414 GCA_044378785.1 Novosphingobium sp. | reverse complement strand
CGCCGCAATGCTCGCCATTGCGGAAGGTGACCTGGCCGCGCTTGATCGTCGCGTCATAGCCATCGGCGCGCTGCAAAAGCCGGTGTGCGCCGCCGGGAAAGTCGTCGGCGAGATAGGGTGCGTGCAGCTTGAGCCGCGCGAAATCGATGACGTTGGCGTCGCCAAGATAGCCCGGCGCAAGCACGCCCCGATCCTTCATGCCATAGCCATACGCCGTGTCGCGGCTGAGCCAGCGCACCACTTGCTCGATCGGCAGAGTCGGCCCGCGCTTGCGGTCGCGGCACCAGTGCGCGAGCATGAAGGTGGGACCGGCGCTGTCGCAAATGCGGGTTGAATGCGCGCCGCCATCCGACAGGCTGGTCAGGGTCAGCGGATGCAGCAGCAATTCGCGCACTGCCGAAAGGTCGCCCGCCTTGTAGTTGGTCAGCGGCCCCCAGATCATGCCCTTGCCCTCGTTGGCGGTCATGATGTCCCAGGCAAGGCCAAACGGATCTTCTCCGCTCGCCGCGGCGCGAGCGGCAAGGCTGTGTGTCGCCGGATCCGGCTCGTAATCGAAATCCGCCGTCAGCTCGAACAGCTGATCGAAGGTGAAGGACCGAAAAAAACTGTCCGGCTCGGCCCGCGCTTCGACAATCGCCTTGGCGCGCAGCGCCGGATCGCGCAGACGCTCCAGCCGCTCGGGCCAGGGCAGGTGCGCAACCGCCCTGACTGGCGCGGTATTGCGGAAGGGATGCTCGGTCGCCCGCCAATGCCCGATGCTTCCCACCCCGCGCGGCGGGACATGGGCATAGACCTCCAGCCCCTCGTCATCGCGCAAGGTCTGAGCGAAATCGAGCCGGCGCTGCCACTGCGTGTCGCTCATGATGAAATGCAGCGGGCTTTTTGCGTGGCGGGCGAGTTCGCGAGTGAAGGGAAGGTCGTGGTCGAGATCGAACGGGTTGCCGAGATATTGCATGACCTGCCCGCCGCCGACCCGCGCCAGGGCATCGGCCAGCCCGATCAGTTCATGCTCGTTACCGTAGGTTCCAGGCACAATATCGCCGTCGGCAAAGCGATGGAACCGGGTGCGCGAGGCGCTGACCCCGATCGCCCCGGCACGCAGCGCTTCCTCGGCCAGCCGCTCCATCTCGGCCTGCTCGGCTGCGCTTGCCGGCTCATTGGCGGCGGCCCGATCGCCCATGACATAGGCACGCAGCGCGACATGGGTGACCTGGGTGGCGAGGTCGAGCGTATGTTCGCGCCGTTCGAGCGCATCGAGATATTCGGGATAACTCTCCCAATCCCACTCGATCCCGGCCTCCATGACAGGAATCGGAATCTCCTCGATCGCTTCGAGCACAGACAGGGTAAAGCCGCGATCGGCCCTGCGCAGCGGCGCAAAGCCGACCGAGCAATTGCTCATGACGACAGTCGTCACGCCGTGCCATGCAGTAGGCGCGAGCACCGGATCCCACATCGCCTGCGCATCGTAATGGGTGTGCAGATCGACAAAGCCGGGCGTGACGATCCTGCCGCTGGCGTCGATTTCCTCGCGACCGGCCGCAGTTACTTCGCCCACCAGCGAAATGATCCCACCGTCGATAGCGAGATCGGCCGCAAAAGGCGGGGCGCCTGTCCCGTCGACAATCGTGCCGCCCCTGATCACCAGATCGTGCATCGCTCTTTCCCTCTCACCGCTTGCAGCGCATATGCTGCCCGTGTGCGCCATGATGCGCAATATCGAAGGAGGGGTCGATGCAATTCGAGGGTGGATGCTATTGCGGCGCGGTGCGCTATCGCGCGCAAGGCGAGCCGGGGATGCGCGCGCAGTGCCATTGCCGCGAATGCCAGTACATCACCGGCGGCGGACCGAACTTCTTCCTGATGATGCCGGTGGAAGGCTTTGCATACACGCAAGGCGAGCCCCGGGATTTCGCCCGCACCGACATCGAACGCCCGGTAACGCGCCAATTCTGCCCCACCTGCGGCACCCACATGGCGACCCGGCTGGCAGGATTTCCGGCGGTCGTGGTCAAGGTCGGCACGATGGACGATCCTGCACAGTTCGGCGCACCACAAGTCGCGCTGTTCACATGCGAAAAGCAGGCATTTCACGCAATCGACCCGGGGGTGACCGCCTTCGAGCGGATGCCGGGTTAAGGCTCAGGCCTTGGCCTCGTAGCGGACCGACCCGTCCTTGCGGACAAACGGTGCCTGGTGGACGATCCGGGTGAAATAGTCGCGCGACAAGACCGTGCTCACCGCGATGAAGTCGGCCTCACCGCGATCGCGGGTCAGCGTGACCCGGACATAGCCCTGATGAAGATTGCTGGTCCAGGTGACTTCCTCGATCTTGTCGCCAAGGGTCCGGTCGATGCGGGCGGCCTCGGCAGGGCTGAAGCCACGCGCGATGAAATCGCCGGGCGAGGAAATGCCGGATGTGCCCAGTTCGATCCCGGCCGGACGGCCTGCGTCATCGGCCAGCTGGTTGGCCCAGAAGGAGTGACTGTCACCGGTCAGGAAGACGAGGTCGCCTGCGCCCGCGTTACGGCTCAAGGCATAGAGCTGCTCGCGCGCCCAGGGATAGCCGTCCCAGGTATCCTCGTAGAACGGCAGGTTCCACTTGCCTTTCCAGGCCAGGTCCGCGCCCGGTTGCGCATCAAGCGTCTTGACAGTGTCGATCGACCCGTCCGGCTTGCGCACGATCTGTGGTTCGGGAAGAATGCCCAAGCCGACAAAATCGGGAATGTTGGTCTTGGCGATCGGCATCGGGTTGCCGATCAGCCGCCATGGCTGGCCCGCGGTGACCGAACGCGCCAGGCTGTCGGCAAGATCGGCCTCCATGTCGGGCGCGAGCATCCGCCGACCGGGCTTGCCCAGCACCTCGCGCTTGAGCTTGTCGGCGTCCCTGGCGGTCTTCACGCGCGAAAACCAGTCGCCATAATCGATCTGCTTGGCACGCGCGGTGTGGCGGGTTTCGAGTGTCACCATGGTCGCCAGGTCGCCAAAGCTGTAGCTGCGCCAGAATTGCACTTGCTCGCGCGAGCGGCTGTTTTCCAGCCATTCGGGCTCGCGCACTGGCATCCATTCGAAATAGGCGCGCACCGATGCCGCGCGGCGCATCGCCCAGTCACCCTCGGTCTGGGGCTGGTGATTCTGCGCGCCGCCGCTCCAAGGATTGTTGGTGCTCTCGTGATCGTCCCAGCACGAGATCAGGGTGTGCGCGGCATGCATCGCGCGCGAGCCTGAGTCCGATTTGTACTGGGCGTGGCGCTGGCGATAGTCGGCCAGCGAGACGATTTCGTTCGCTGGCTCGTGGACACGGCCGAGCTTGTTCGCGACCTCGGCGCCCCAACCCTTGTCGCCATATTCGTAGATGTAGTCGCCAGTGTGCAGAACGAAGTCGATGCCGGGATCGGCAGCGATCGCATCATAGGCATTGAAAAAGCCGAAGGCGTAATTCGAGCAGGATGCCAGCGCGATGCCGAGCCGGTCGAGCTTGCCCCTGGCCAGCGTGCGGGCACGGCCGACAGGCGAAGTTTCGCCGCCGGCGCGAAACCGGAAATACCAGGTGCCGCCCGGTTCGAGCCCCGTTGCCAACAGCTTGACGGTATGATCGCGCTCTGGCCCCGTGGTCAGCTTGCCAGCCTTGACGATCCGCTCGAAGCCCAGGCTGTCCGACAGTTCCCACTCGACCTCGATCTCGCCGGAACCGGTCACTCGGGTCCACAGCACGACACTGGTGTGGGCCGGATCGCCGCTGGCGACGCTGTGACGGAACATGCCCCCGGGCGCAGCCTCCTGGCCAAGCACGATACCGGGAAAGGCAAACAGCCCGGCGGCACCCGCCATCCCGGCCAGCAGCGCGCGGCGCGACGTCGCGGCGAGCATCAGGCGTTTCGACATCGCGATTCTCCATCAAGCTTCAAACAGCCGTGATGCCGACTGATCATGACAGGTTTGCGAAAAAAACGGCGGCCCGGCACGAATGCCGAACCGCCGCAGGTTTCCCAGAGGGTCGCAGGGATTCAGAAGCCGGCCTTGAGCGTGACGAAGAATTGTTGCGGTGCACCGACCAGCAAGGTTTGGCGGTCGCCCGAGTTACTCGTGCCGCCCGAATTGATCGTGCTGAGATATTGCTCGTCAAACAGGTTGCTGGCGTTGAACTGGATCTCGGCCTTGTCGCTGAAGCGATAGCCAAAGCTGGCGTCGACAATCATCCGGCCATCGACCGAGCGGTCGTTCAGATAGTTGAAGTAGCGCTTCGACATCCAGTTCGCGCCCAGCCGGAAGAAGGCACCGTCCCGGTCATAGCTCAGCTCGCCGCGCAGCATGTGCTTGGGCGTATCGATCACGGTCTTGCCCTTGGTCGCCGCCAGCAGCACGCCCGAAACGTTGAACACGTCGTCTTCGTAGATGGCGTCAGTATAGGTGT
>JBIPOX010000168.1:0-4427 GCA_044378785.1 Novosphingobium sp. | reverse complement strand
TTTTTGGCGCTTGAGGATTTGGGTCTCATCTTCGTTCCTTCGTCACTACGACGAGACCCAAATCCTCCTTAAATCACAACCCCAAATCTGGGCCATAGGTGCTGACGGGGAACAGAGGAACGTGATCAGCGCAAGGCCGACGTGAAACCCGATGTCGAGCATGGAGGTGCCGGAAGCGAGCCAGAACAGCGGCGCTCCGATCGCGATTGCGCCGGTCAACCAGTTGTCGATCTCGCGGCGGCGAAGATCGGTGAACGCAGCGATCAGCAGCCCGGTTGCCAAGGCCGCAAGCAGTGCGTACGAGATCAAAACGCCCGACATGTCTAGGATTTCCCCCTGATCAGAGAAATCTCTACCGGGGATGACTTACCAAAAAGTAACCAGAGCCCTGAGGCTGGAATTAGGCACGTGAGCGCGCAGACCTTGTCCGATCCTTCGACAGACAGGCGCGAAATCCCCGCAAGAGCGAGCGAAAGCTTCTGGCTTGCCCCCGATGGCCATGCGATCCGGCGGTTGGTCTGGCCCGCGGTGAGCGGCGGCACACCCCCGCGCGGTTCGCTGTTGTTCCTTCCGGGGCGAGGCGATTTCTTCGAAAAGTGGCTCGATCCGATTGATCATTGGCATGGTCGCGGTTGGGCGATCACTGCGCTCGACTGGCGCGGGCAAGCCATGTCCGGGCGTCTGGGCGACGATGCCATGACCGGTCATGTCGAGGACTATCGGGTCTGGACAGGCGATCTTGCCGCGTTCTGGCGGGACTGGACGGCGGGCACGCCCGCGCCGCACGTCATTGTTGCCCATTCGATGGGCGGACATCTGGTGCTGCGCGCGCTGGTCGATGGCCAGGTTGCTCCCGACGCGGCGGTCCTGACCGCGCCGATGCTCGGCCTTCTGCCGAACTGGATGCCACGCATCGTGCTCCATGCCTTCGCCCGGTCGATGGTGGCGCTGCGCGGCAGGCGAACCTCTGCATGGCAAGGCAGCGAGCGGCCTGACAGGTCGCGGGTCGATCGGTTTGCGCTGCTGACCCACGACCGTGGCCGGTATGACGACGAGTTGTGGTGGCGCGAACACCGCCCGGGCCTCGAGCTTGGCGCGCCGAGCTGGGGCTGGATCGAGCGATCCTTCGCCTCGATGGCCAAGATTTTCCGACGCGGCGCGCTCGAGGCGGTGCGCACGCCGCTGCTCGTGCTTGCGACCCGCGAAGACCGGCTGGTTTCCTGGCCAGCGATCCGCAAGGCCGCCGAGCGCCTGCCGCAGGCGCGGCTGGTGGCCTTTGGCGAGGAAGCCCGGCACGAGATCCTGCGCGAGTCCGACCCGGTGCGTCTGGCTGCCTATGCCGAGATCGATCAGTTCCTCGATGCGCAAGCGCCGGCAGGATGAGCGCACGCTTCGATATCGCGATCGTTGGCGCGGGCATGGCGGGGGCCTCGCTCGCTGCCGAGCTTTGCGCGCATGCCAGCGTCGTGCTGATCGAGGCAGAAGATCAGCCCGGTTACCATGCGACCGGTCGCTCGGCTGCGTTCTGGACCGAGAGCTATGGCGGGCCTGTGATCCAGCCACTGACCGCTGCCTCGGGGTCGGCTCTCCAGGCGGGCGGCTTCCTGTCGCCGCGCGGGGCGCTGACCATTGGCAGGCAAGGGCAGGGCGCGCGGGTTGAAGATTTTGCGCGTCGGTTCGAGGCGCTGGGCGTCGCGGTCGAGCGGCTTGGCCGCACCGATCTCGAAGCGCGCGTGCCCGGACTTCGCGCCGACTGGGTCCATGGCGCGCTGGAGCCGAGCTGCGCCGACATCGATGTCGGCGGCCTGCATCAGCATTTTCTGGCCCAGGCGCGTCGCGGCGGGGCGCAGGTGCGCACGCGCAGTCGGCTAGTCGCTGCGCATCGCGAAGTGGGCGGCTGGCGGGTCGAGCTGGCTGGCGGCGCACGGTTCGGGTGCGAGATACTGGTCAATGCTGCGGGGGCATGGGCGGACGCGGTGGCTGCCATGGCCGGGGTGCGCCCGCTCGGAATCGCGCCATTGCGACGAACGATTGCGCAGCTTTCGGTTTCTCCGGGCGCGCCGCCCGATCTGCCCTTGGTGCTCGACATCGGCGAGCGTTTCTATTTCAGGCCCGACGCCGGCGGGGTCTGGCTCAGCCCGCACGACGAGACGCCGAGCGAGCCTTGCGATGCCGCGCCCGACGAGCTTGATGTCGCCTTGGCCATCGACCGTTTCGAGCAGGTCGTCGAGTGGCGGATCGAGCGGGTCACCCACCGCTGGGCGGGGCTGCGCAGTTTTGCGCCGGATCGCCTGCCAGTGTTCGGTTTCGATCCGCGCCAGCCAGGCTTTTTCTGGTTTGCCGGGCAGGGCGGCTTTGGCATCCAGACCGCTCCGGCTGCTGCTGCCACCGGGGCAGCCCTGCTGCTTGGCAGGGGCGAGCCTCCGGTCGATCCGCAACCTTTTCTTGCCAGGCGATTTGCCTGAACGCGCCTCCATTGTACTGTCCTCATCCCAACGGCATCGAATCGCATTGGAGACAGGACGCAATGGCGCACACATTCGAAATCTACAAAGACAAGGCTGGCGAGTTCCGCGTCCGCTTCAAGTACAATTCGGAAGTCATGTTCTCGACCGAAGGCTATAGCAGCAAGGCAAGCGCGCAGAACGCGATTGACTCGATCAAGAAGAACGGCCCGGACGCGCCCACTGAGGACAACAGCTAGCCGTTTTTCCCAGGCTTCAGCCTGGCGGTTTGCCTGCCATCTGAATCTGCACTGCCGCGTCACTGGCCAGCTTGTCGACTCGCTCGTTTTCCGGGTGGCCGTTGTGGCCGCGCACCCATTCCCACTCGATCGTGTGGCGCGCCGCCGCTTCGATCAGTTCATGCCAAAGATCGGCATTGCGCACCGGCTTCTTGCTGGCGTTGATCCAGCCCTTGCGCTGCCAGCCGTCGATCCATTTGGTCATGCCGTCGATGACATAGCGGCTGTCGGTGTGAAGCGTGATCGCGCAGGGCTCGGTCAGCGCCCGGAGCGCGCGGATCACTGCGGTCATCTCCATGCGATTGTTGGTCGTATCGGGATCGGAGCCAGTCAGCTCCTTCTCGTGCTTGCCCTTGCGCAGTAGAGCCGCCCAGCCGCCCGGACCGGGATTGCCCTTGCAGGCACCGTCGGTGAAAATTTCGATCGAGTTCATCTTGCTGTAACCTGGGTAACTTTCTCGCTTGCATCGAAAATCCCGGCATTGGCGGGATCGGCGTAGAATGCAAGCCGCCGAGCGAAAGCCAGCGGGTCCTTGCGGGTAACCAGCGCATCGGCGGCCGTATGCAGCCAGTCATAGAGCCGCGTCGCCACGAACCGCATTGCCGCTCCGCGCGCCAGCACCGGCAGTGCTGCGCGTTCTTCTGCGCTCAACGGGCGGACTGCCTCGTAACCGGCAAGCAGCGCCTGCGACAGCGCCGGATCGAAACGCGCGCCATCGCCGCTGAAACACCACGCCGCATGAGTCACCGCGACGTCGTAGGCGACGAAATCGTTGCAGGCGAAATAGAAGTCGATGAGGCCAGTGACCTGCGCCCCGCGCATCAGCACATTGTCGGGAAACAGGTCCGCATGGATCACCCCGCGCGGCAAGTCTTGCGGCCAATGGCTCGCAAGAAAGCCGAGCTCCTTGGCGAGGATTGCCCCCAGATCGGGATGGACCGAGGCGATCCCGTCATCGCCGCAGCTTGCGATCAAGCGCTGCCAAGCCGCCATGTCCATGTCGTTGCCGCGCTGCCCGCTGTAGCTGGCCGTCGCCGAGTGGACCTGCGCCAGCGCTGCTCCGACCGATCGGGCCTGCGTCGCGGTCGGCTCGCTGACCGAAACGCCGGGCAGGAATTCGATCAGCGCCAGCGCCTTGCCTTCGTGAAACCGGAAAGCCCGGTTGTCTCTGTCGTGAATCGTGCGCGGCACCGGGCAGCCGCGTTCGGCGAGGTGATCGAGCAATCCGAGAAAAAACGGCAAGTCGCCGCTATCGACGCGGCTCTCGTACATGGTCAGGATGAAACGCGACGGACCCGCACCGGTCCCCTCGGTCTCGATCAGCCAATTGCTGTTCGAGACGCCTTCGGCAATGCCCTTGGCCGAAACCAGCGCGCCGACGTCGAAAGCCTCGACAATCCCGGCCATCTGCTCGGCACCGATGATGGTATAGACTGCCACGCGGCGAAACTCAGGTGAGCAGCTGACGCGGCAGCTTGAAGGTGATCGTCTCGCGCGCCGACACGGCTTCTTCCTCGGTTACATCGCGCATCGTGCACAGCCGCGCGACCACTTCGCGCACCAGATCTTCGGGCGCGGAGGCACCGGCAGTCAGCCCGAGCGTATCGACCCCGTCAAGCCATGCCGGATCGATCTCGTCGGCGCGCTGGATGAGGCGGGCAGGGGTGCCCGCGCGCTCCGCCAC